>CBIGQT010000039.1:0-10809 GCA_966191655.1 uncultured Ginsengibacter sp. | reverse complement strand
AATTTGATTCGGGAAGTATTTCATCAAGCTTATTGTCTTTTATAAACTGATCTTTTAAATCGGTAAATTCGGTCTGTAAAGCTACAGCAACCGTTAAGGCATCATCTGCTTTTGAATGAATTTCCGGAAGTTGCTTTTCCAGCAGCCTGTTTCCCAGGTTGATATTTTCTGCTTCCAGTTGCGCAACTTTTTTTAAAAGCGATGTTTGACTATTAACTACATCTTCCAACTCACGGAGTATTTTTTCCATGAGATGTAATTTTTCTGTCTTGTCCATAATTTATTATTTGATCATTAAAAGACTTTCCATTTATTTATTACTCTGTATCATACGCCCACTTCACCAACGTAGCGCCCCAGGTGAACCCGCCACCAAAAGCAGCCAGAACAATTAAATCATCTTTCTTTAGTTGTTTCTCCCATTCCCACAAACAAAGCGGAATCGTTGCAGATGTGGTGTTACCATAACGTTGAATATTGATCATAACTTTATCCATGCTCAATCCCATTCGATTGGCTGTCGCATCAATGATTCTTTTATTGGCCTGGTGAGGAACCAGCCATGCAATATCATCACCTGTTAAATGATTTCTTTCCAATAGTTCATAAGAAACATCAGCCATACCTTTTACCGCAAACTTAAATACTGCCGGGCCTTCCTGGAAAATATAATGCTCTTTAGCCATCACTGTTTCTATCGAGGCAGGCTTTGCTGAACCGCCTGCCGTCATTTTAAGATATTCAGCGCCGCTTCCATCTGTTTTCAGGAGACTATCCTGTATTCCATATCCATCATAGTTAGGTTCAAGTAAAATTGCACCAGCTGCATCTCCAAAAAGGACGCAGGTCTTACGATCGGTATAATCTACAATACCACTCATTTTATCAGTTCCAACTACCACTACTTTTTTATATCGCCCGCTCTCGATGAACGCAGTTCCGGTAGTTACGCCAAATAAGAATCCTGAACAGGCTGCAGAAAGATCGAAGCCGAATGCATTAACGGCGCCGATTTTATAGGTGATAATATTTGCTGTTGCAGGAAAGGTCATATCAGGGGTGACAGTACAACAAATAAGGCAATCAATTTCCAAAGGATTGATTCCTCTTTTTTCGCAAAGTTCCAAAACAGCGGGAACAGCCATTTCAGAAACGCCTTTATTTTCTCCTTTTAAAATTCTTCTTTCTTCAACGCCGGTTCTCGTTTTTATCCATTCATCATTGGTATCAACCATTGTTTCAAGTTCGGCATTAGTAAGACGATATTCGGGAACATAGCCACCAATTGCAGTAATTGCGGCTGAAATTTTTTTGTCCATTTATTCGTTCAGGCTTTTTTTGAGAAAATAAAAATACAACTTACTTTATTATTAGCTTCCATGCAAAATCTGTAGAATATTTTATATCACTATCATTAAAGTGAATTACTTATTTTTGGCACTCTTAAAAAATAATGATAGCATATTTATCAGGAAGATTTTCGTATAAAAATCCAACGGTTGTTTACGTTGATGTGCAAGGTATAGGTTATGAAGTAAATATCAGTCTCAATACCTATTCGCATATTCAAAAATTAAACGAAGGAAAATTATACACTTACCTGCAGATAAAAGAAGATGCACATACCCTATATGGCTTTTTTGATGTGATGGAAAAAGAGATGTTTGTAATGTTGATAAGTGTTTCAGGAGTAGGAGCAGCAACAGCAAGAATGATGTTGTCTAATCTGAAGCCCGATGAAATAAGTAAGGCCATTCTTCAAAATAATGCATCGTTGCTTGAAAGCGTAAAAGGTATTGGAAGAAAGACTGCTGAAAGGCTTGTTCTTGAACTCAGAGATAAAATGTCAAAAATATCATCAATTGGACCTTTGGATGCTACTGTTGGCAATACTTTGCACCAGGATGCGTTAAATGCATTAGTAGCTCTTGGAATAGGAAGGCCAATTGCTGAACAATCCATTAAAAAAATCGTAATTTCCAACCCAACCATCAACAACCTTGAGGAAATAATAAAAAAAGCGCTAAAAGCTATTTGAGAGAAATCTACCCTTAATTAATCGCGGGATGTTGTTTAAAAGAAAATTGGCGCCGAATTTTTTTGGGTTGATATTAGCTTGCTTTTGGGCGATGATATTTTCATTTACCGGAATGAACAGTGCATTGGCACAGGATTCTGGCAAGTCACATACAAACGATTCACTTCCTTATCCTATACACGATACAAGAGGAGATTTTTATTCAAATCCCAAAAGTACTTTTGATTTTGCCAAGCCTTCCAACATTACTGATTCCATCGCTTACGATCCGGCTACAAAAAGATATACTGTTTATGAAAAGATTGGAAACCACTATTACAGAACTCCAACTTCTTATTCTTCAGAAGAATTTATGGAAATGGAAGCCCATAAGGCTGAAACAGATTATTTCAAAAAAAGAGCCAATACCCTCAACATACTCAACCGCGGCCAGGTAAAACCAAAACTTAGCATTTATGATAATCTTTTCAACAGGTTATTTGGAAACGGAAAGATAGAAATTCAACCGCAGGGAAATGTAGATATTACCGCCGGATACCAGGGGCAAAATGTGAAAAATCCAACATTGTCCGAAGAAGCCAGGAAGAACGGTGGCCTTGATTTTGATATGGCTACGCAGTTAAATGTAAATGCTAACATCGGCGATAAATTAAAGTTTCCAATAAGCTATAATACACTTGCTAATTTCGATTTTACCAATCAACTCAAGCTCGATTATACGGGAGGAGAAGATGAAATTATAAAACGCTTTGAAGCTGGCAATGTTTCTTTTTCCTCAAGAAGCACCTTAATTCCGGGAGCTCAATCTTTGTTTGGAGCAAAAGCCCAGTTACAATTTGGGAAACTTTTTGTGACAGGAGTTATTGCAAGTCAAAAGTCGCAAAGACAATCAGTGAACCTCCAGGGCGGAAGCGCGGCACAACTATTTGAATTTAAGGCCGATGATTATGAAGAAAACAGGCATTTTTTATTAGGCCAGTATTTCAAAAACAATTATAATAAGGCAATGAGCAATTTGCCCGCAGTAACAACACCGGTAAATATTTTAAGGATTGAAGTATGGATAACAAATAAAAATGGAGCTACCACAGACGCAAGAGGCATTGTGGGATTAATGGACCTCGGGGAAAGTAATCCTTATCATCCTTTTACAGTTACAGGAAGTTTACCGGATAATAATACCAATTCTGAATACAGGGAAATTACCAGTAATCCGAATAGCCGCAATAGCGCTCTTATCACCAATCAATTACAAACTCAAAATGGATTAAGCCCTGTGCAGGATTTTGAAAAAACATTTGCGAGAAAACTTGATTCCACACAGTATATATTTAATTCGAAAGTGGGCTTTTTATCATTGAGCCAGCCATTACAGCCCGATGAAGTATTGGCTGTTGCCTATCAATATTCTTACAATGGAAAAATTTACCAGGTAGGAGAATTTTCCCAGGATGTTCCACCGGATTCGACATCGGGGAATCAAAATGTGCTTTTTCTAAAATTACTGAAAGCAACTTCACAACGGCCAAATCTTCCAATCTGGCAATTGATGATGAAGAATGTTTACAGCGTAGGTTTTGGAACACTTGACCAACAGGATTTTAAGCTGAATGTATTATACCAACAACCTGGGTTAGGCTCAAAAAGATATCTTCCTTTTGGAGATATTAACCTGGGTGCTCCTATATTAACTTTAGTAAATCTTGACAGGCTTAATAATCAAAATGATCCCCAACCGGATGGGGTTTTTGACTTTGTGCAAGGCTATACGGTTCTTCCACAATATAGCCGGGTAATATTCCCATTGCTACAACCTTTTGGCCGTGATCTTGCCCCGAAAGTTTTCACCGATACAACCATTGCCAGGGACAGTCTTTACTACCCGTTATATGATTCAATAAAGGTAATAGCCCAGCAACAATTTCCAAATCTTGACAGGTTCGTTCTGCAAGGCTCTGCTAAAACATCTTCCTCCTCTGATATTAGTATTGGCTATAACATTCCCCCGGGCTCCGTAACAGTAACAGCCGGAGGGCAAACACTCAGCGAGAATATTGATTACACTATAAATTATGATCTCGGCACAATTAAAATTATTAACCAGGCTATCATAAATGCGGGGCTACCGGTACAGGTAAATTTTGAAAACAATGCAACCTTCGGTCTTCAGCAAAAGAATTATATGGCCCTTAGATTAGACTACCAGGCAATAAATACAGCTAAGGAGCAATTAAACCTTGGCGGTACAATAGTCAGGCTAAGCGAACGGCCTTATTTTACTAAAGTGGATTACGGAGAAGACCCTATACGAAACACGATGTACGGAGCGGATGTGAATTACCACAGAGATGTTCCAAGGTTGACAAAAATATTAGACAAACTTCCGTTTTATTCCACCACTGCTCCATCGGCAATAAATGCTTATGCGGAAGGGGCGTATTTTAAACCGGGTCATGCTCCTCAAATAGGAAAAGGCAGCAATGGCGTAGTTTATATTGATGATTTTGAAGGCAGCCAAAGTAATATTGATCTCCGTTTTCCTCCGATTAGCTGGGCTTTAGCCTCCACTCCTTATGGAGCAACAGACGAAACCGGGAATACGCTTTTATTTCCGGAAGCGGCTGATAATAATAAACTGGATTATGGCGAAAACCGGGCAAAAATAGCATGGTATCAGATTGAACCAACCCTGCAGGATCCAAAAAATGTAAACAATCCCCTGCGTGGAAATAAAACTGAGCTGTCGGATTCACGGGTGAGGGCAATTTCACAAACTGAAATATTCCCCCAAATTACAACTGACGTTGGCCAGAACCAACTCATAACTTTTGACCTGTCTTATTATCCTACAGATCGCGGACCATATAACTATATCGCTTCAACTGCTAATGTTTCCGCATCCGGTAAATTACTTGCGCCTTCAAAGCGTTGGGGTGGTTTGATGAGAAGCCTTGACCAGACTGACTTTGAGACTGCGAATATTGAATATGTGGAATGCTGGGTACAGGATCCTTTTATAATGGATCCCACAAGCAAGGGAGGGAAATTTTATATAAACCTTGGTAATGTTTCTGAAGATGTACTCAAAGATTCCAGGAGATTTTATGAAAACGGGCTGCCTACTCCAAATTTGCCGGCTGTACTTGACACATCAATATGGGGTGTTATTCCAAGTAATCCTATACAGGTTACCAATGCATTTAGTAATGACCCAAGCGACAGGCCTTACCAGGATGTTGGCTTTGATGGATTGACAGACAGCGCAGAAATAAGAAAGCGAAGAACTGATTACTTAGACGTTCTTGCCACCAATTTTGGAACAGGCTCAAAAGCTTACCAGGATGCATTGGCTGATCCATCTTCGGATGATTACCATTACTATCGCGGCAGCGATCTTGATGCTGAAAATGCAGGTATCCTTGCCCGTTATAAAAATTTTAATGGCCCGCAGGGAAATTCCCCGATAGCTGACAACAATTCGCAATATTCATCCGCAGCAACCCTTTACCCTGACCAGGAAGACTTAAACCGGGATAACACACTCAATGAAACCGAAGAATATTTTCAATATACCGTTGACCTGAAACCACCTACAGATCCTAGTATGGCTATCGGACAAAATTTTATTGTAGATAAAAGAGTAGTTAATGTTAATCTTGCAAACGGTACACAAAGAGATGAAACATGGTACCAGATGCGCATTCCTATAGAATCTTACAATAAAAAAATAGGGAACATTCCGGATTTTAAATCAATCAGGTTTATCCGAATGTTTTTAACCGGTTTCGATGATAGCGTGGTGGTTCGTTTTGGAGAACTTGCCCTTGTAAGAAACACGTGGAGAAAATTTGATTACAAACTTGATACAACAGGAAATTATAGTCCGGGAGTTACGAACGACTTTAATGTAGGGGCTGTGAATATTGAAGAAAACGATAAAAGATATCCATTGCCGTACCGTACACCTTCTGATATAGAGCGGGTGCAGACTACAAGTAATAACGGAGTAAATCTTTTACAAAATGAGCAGTCACTTTCCCTCCAGTTCTGTGATCTTAAACAGAACGATGGTAAAGCTGTTTTTCAAACATTTGCCAACAAGGATTTAAGGCAGTTCCGTAAGTTACAATTGTATATCCATGCCGAAAAAACGCCGCAAACCCAACTCAATGATAATGACCTGGTAGGGGTTATAAGAATAGGAAGTGATTTTGTATCCAATTATTACGAGATAAGAATTCCTCTAAAACTCACGCCGCTAAACACGGGGCTTAATCCGGACAGTAAAGAATATAATGATACCTTGTGGATACAGCGTAACAATCTCGATCTTGATCTTGATGTACTTCCACAAATTAAAAATGCCAGAAATTTATCAAGCTTTCCATTAAACACAATGTACTCGCAATTGCAAGCTAACGGTCAGACCTATTCGATAATAGGCGACCCGAACCTGGGGCAGGTAACCGGCATCTTAATGGGCGTAAAAAATGTCAGTTCCGGAGCTGCCTGTGGCGAAATTTGGTATAATGAGCTGCGGCTTTCTTCCCTGGATGAAAACGGCGGATGGGCCACACTAGCCCGTGTAGACGCGAATCTTGCAGACCTGGGAACAATTTCACTTTCGGCCAATTCACATAGTAATGGCTTTGGCACGCTGGAGCAGGGTGTAAACGACAGGTATAAAGATAATTTCCTGCAGTTAGACGGAGCCGCTAACCTGGAACTCGGAAAGTTACTGCCCGCAAAGGCAGCTTTGTCAATTCCATTTTATGCAAGCTATTCGCAGGCAACAAGCACTCCTCAATATGATCCTTATGATCTTGATATCACATTAAAACAAAAGCTTAACCAGGCGCCAAAAAGTGAAAGGGATTCAATAAGAAATAATGCCGATGATTTTATTTCTACCAAGACAATTAGTTTTACGAACGTTCATAAAAACAGAACCAGTAGTAAAAAACCAAAACCCTGGGATATCGAAAACTTCGATGCCAGTTATTCTTTTACAAAAATCACAGCGCACAGTCCATTGATAGAATATAATAATGTAACAAAGCAACGTGCAGGCCTGGGATATAATTTTACTCCTCAACCAAAATATTTCGAGCCTTTTAAAAAGATGTTCAGAAAAACAAAAACGCATTGGTTTGACCTGGTTAAAGATTTTAATATAAACCCAATTCCTTCCCAGCTAAGTTTCAGGGCAGATATCTATAAGCAATTTGGAGTAATAAAACCCAGAAGTGTTGGAGGAGACAAATATGTAATTCCTGAAACTTTTGATAAGTATTTCACTTTTGACAGAAATTATATTTTGAGATGGGACATTACACATTCTCTCAATATTGATTATACAGCCCTCAATAATGCAGTAATTGACCAACCCTATGGAAGAATCGATACAAAAGAAAAAACAGATACTGTAAGAAAGAACTTTTTTTCAGGTGGCCGCAACACCGTCTTCACACAGGCAATTAATTTTTCTTATAATGTGCCGCTTAGTAAACTTCCTTTAACAGACTGGACTACCTTGCGTTTAGGATATACAGCCAACTATCAATGGATAGGCGCCTCACGGCTGGCGGTGAACCTTGGTAACTTTCTTGAAAACGGCCAGCAGGAAGAAGCCAATCTGCAGCTTGATTTCACAAGGCTTTACAGTAAATCAAAATGGTTAAAAGCAATTGATCAGCCAAAAGAATCCTCACAAAAAGAACGATCAAATGCAAGGGATTCTTCGGGATCAAAAAAACCTAATTTAAAAAATCAACCATCAACTACTAAAAAAGATGCGAATGCTTTGCCTGAAGTAAGCGGGGCAGCAAGGGTTTTTGGCAAATTACTTACCAGTATAAAATCAGCGAATGCCACGTTTTCCCAAAACAGCCATACAAGATTACCGGGATATACCGACAGTACCCAATTCCTCGGACAAAATTTTAAGAGTATGGCTCCTGGGTTTGATTTCATTTTAGGAAAGCAGCCTGATACAAACTGGCTAAACAGGGCTGCACAAAAAGGACTGATAACAAAGGATTCATTGTTTAATGATTTATTTGTTCAGACTCTTGATCAAAAGATTTCAGGTTCTATCCAAATTGAACCTGTGAGGGATTTTACAATAGATGTAAATATTGATAAAACGTTTTCAAAAAATTATTCTGAAACATTTAAAGATACTTCAGGCACAGGTAATAACTTTTCTCACCTAAGCCCTTATGTGCAGGGAGGATTTAATGTAAGTTATATTGCCTTCAATACTCTTTTTGGTAAATATGATCCTAACCAGATTTCTGGTACTTTTTTAAAATTCCAGGATTATCGTGCCATATTATCAAAAAGATTAGGCGATTTAAATACGTATAATAAAATAGCGGGTAGTCCAACCACTAATGATGGTTATGCTGTGGGATATGGAAAATATTCTGTAGACGTACTGGTTCCCGCATTTATTGCCGCATATACCGGCCAGGATCCTGAAAAAGTTGCATTAATACACCAAAGTAATGCAAATTTAAAATCCAATCCTTTCAAAGATATACTGCCTAAACCAAACTGGCGCATAACTTATAATGGACTGAGCAGGATAAAAGGGCTGGATAAAATATTCACGAATTTTTCGCTAACCCATGCGTACAATGCAAGAGTTTGTATTAATATTTTTACTTTGGCATTATTATATGAGGATGTTTCAAAATTTGGTTATCCCTCTTTCATTGATACAACAATTGCCGGTAACAGCAATTACATCCCATTCTTTTTAGTTCCTAACATAACTATCCAGGAGCAATTTGCTCCGTTAATAGGGTTTGATATGACTTTTACGAATCAGCTTAATTTTAAATTTGAATATGTGAAACAGCGCCAGTTAAGTATGAGCCTTATTGATTACCAGTTAAGTGAAGTGAGATCTACACAATATACGTTTGGCGGAGGATTTCGTAAAAAAGGCATGAATCTTCCTTTTAAAGTTCCTTTTTCAAAAAAGGATAGTAAGAAATTAGATAATGAAATGGAATTCAGACTTGACTTTTCGGTAAGAGATAATGTTACTTCCAACAGCCGTCTCGACCAAAACAGCGCTTTTGCTACAAATGGCAGTAAAGAGATTGCGATAAACCCTACCATCTCTTATTACATTAGTAACCGCATTAATGTAAAATTATATTTTGACCAGCGAAGAGTTAATCCATATATTTCTTCATCACCACCGACGGTTGATACCAGAGCGGGAGTACAGGTAAGAATTTCATTGGCGCAATGATGATGATTTTCTTATTTAAAAGAAACTATCAATGATCCAACCATAACCATGACATCCCAAAACAGCTTCAATAATTTTTAAAATTATCCCGATAAAAAAACCCGGAGTTAATCACGCTCCGGGTAAGTTATCAACAAGCATAGAAAAAAACTATTTGACTTTCTTAAGCATCATAATATATCCACATACATGGTTTTTCTTTACTTTATTTACCTGCACAGGTTTAATCATGTGGTATTCGGTAAATTTAGGAATGTAGGAATAACTTATAATATTTGCCATTTTGTCCTGTCCATAATGCTTTACATATATCACTTGCTTTTCGTCATAATCGTACATTCTCACTTCATATAATTTAGAACTAAGGTCGCCTATAAAAACAAACTGATACCAGCTACCCTGCGTTAATGGAACAATCACAGGCATTTCATATTCGCTTTCCATCATCATCGTAGCTTCTTTAACAACTATAAAACCCTGTTCATAAAGACTTGCCTTTAAACTATCTGCTTCTTTTTTAAGTGTAGAGTCAAAACAAGAAACCTGTCGAATAACATCCTGACCATAAACAGAAAATTGAAATGCCAGTAAGAACAAAATCAATACTTGATTTTTCAATAGGTTTTTCATGCAGGTACGAGGAAATTGAATAAATAAAGTTACAAAAAATAGCTGGTTTTTTTAAAACCTTTGACATGCTTTTTTAGCTTAAAAGAAGACATACTATCTCCATTTTAACCTAATTATCTGTATTCTTAACGATTTAGTAGAAAAAATATTGTGGCATTCATAAATCCCTATAGAAAAAGATACCGTTTGCCTGGGCAACAGGAGTAATTTCCAGCTCATTGATACAAATATTGGACGCAAGAGAAGCACAGTAGAAAATAGTTTCAGCAATATCATTTCCTGTTAACGGAGTAAAACCTTCATAAACTTTAGTGGCCTTAGCCAAATCTCCCTTAAATCTTACTACGCCAAATTCTGTTTCAACAGCTCCCGGCTTAATGTTAGTTACTTTAATCCCATGTTGCAAAAGATCAATTCGCATTGCTCTGCTAATAGCTTCCACAGCGGTTTTGCTGGCACAATAAACGTTTCCCTTTTCATAAACATCATCGCCTGCTACGGAACCCAGGTTAATAATATGTCCCCGTTTTTTTTCAATCATAAAAGGTAAAACGGCTTTACTCACATACAATAAGCCATTTATATTTGTGTATAACATTGTATCCCAGTCATCAAGCAACGCTTCATCAAAAAAGTCTCTCCCAAGTGCAAGCCCTGCATTATTGATCAGTATATCTATAGTTCTCCATTTGCCTGTAAAAGAATTAATGCAATCGAAAACTTCTTTCCTGTTTTGAACATCAAAAGGAGCACAAAGAATCTCAATCTTATATTGATTTTCCAATACCTGTTTCAATTCATCCAAACGATCTTTTCTTCTTCCATTAATTATAAGATGATCACCTGCCGCTGCAAATTTTTCTGCACATGCTTT
>CBIGQT010000038.1:0-10870 GCA_966191655.1 uncultured Ginsengibacter sp. | reverse complement strand
TGCCTAATCGTTTATAAAGCTGTTGTTTACTTTTTTCATTGAAAAAAAAAAATAAAAAAATGATGGCAATTAATAATCCTGAAATTGTAGTTATAATGATGTCCTCATGTTGGTAATCTGTTAGAATAAAATCTAAATAGAGCCTGATATTTACTACCATGAAAGTGATTAACAAAACAAGCAGCCAAAAATTAAGACTGTTATCTTGTTGGGTATTTTGCCCCTCCGGGAATTTGAATATGTAAATCAGCATAATCATTCCGCCAACAACAGAAGATATGTATTGTAAAGCGGTAGCTCCTGTTATTTGTTGATTCAAAATATTGACTTTGTTTTTTAAAACAGGTATGGTTTCTGCAAAAAAACCACCATCATGAGTAAAACTATCCCAGAACAAATGAGATGCAATACCAACAAACAAAGAAATCAATACAACAATCATATTTTTTCGGAAATATTGGTTCCAGTTAAATTTTTCATAAACAGAAAATCTTACATTAAAACTGAAAGGCAGATGTTCAATAAGCGTATTTCTAACTATATTATGAAAAGTAAAAATCAATATCAATCCTAAAGGAACATCAAACCAAAACATCCCTGTAAGAGCATGGCTATATTTACTATAATCTCTCATCCTGATAAAATATTCAAAATCAGGTGTCATACTTCCAACTATTAATCCCGATAAAGAATAATATTTTTTTGGCAGGTATGTGGCTGGTAAAACTATCGCCGGGTGAGAAAAAGTAAAGGGCATTATAATTTTATATAAAATGTTTTAATAAATGTTACGGATTCTTTGTAAAAACAATTTTATGAAAAATGAATTTATTCAATTATAATTATTTATTAGAGTTGGTAAATTTATTAATTCTGATTGCATTTTGTGGAGTTTTTAAAAGAAGAGATTGTTAAGAATAAAATCTTTGGGTGTTTTGATAAATTGGATAGCACGTAAAATCTAATATGCTGCGAATGAATTAAATATTTTTATCAGTTATTTAAAATTATAAAAAAAACTTCTATATTAGATTTTTGATTTACTGTTTTACCAAAACTATCTGTATGTATAATAAATTCTTATTAGCAGTTGCACTATTGTTTGTGTATACTGTTTCGTTTTCACAAAAAAATATTGAACATTATTATAATTTTTATGGCAGGGAATGTATCCTGGAGGATGCCAGGTATTACTCATTAGAAGTAAAGACAGATTCAGGCTGGTATAAAAATGATTATTATATCAATATAAAAAAACTTAAATCTGTTGGATTGTACGAAGATCAGGATGATAAAATTCCAAACGGCACCTTTTATTCTTTTTATCCTACCGGTGCATTAGAATCTGTAGGTAGATATGTTCATGGTAAAAAATCGGGGATATGGATGTTCTATTATCCGGATAAGTCGCCGGAGGAAGCACAAAACTATTCAGATGGCCATCCAATGGGTGTTTCATTAGGATGGTATAATGATGGTAGTTTAAGAGATTCATTGAATATGGACACAAATGGAAATGGTGTGTATGTTTCATGGTTTGATAATGGAAATCCATCCTCAGCCGGAAGATATGTGGACTTTAATAAGCAGCAGGGTAAATGGCAATATTTTCATAAAAACGGAAATATGAGTTCTTTAGAAATGTACAAACTTGACACATTGATTGATAAAAATTATTTTGATGAAGATGGAAATCCGATGGGTGATACAACTTCTACTGACAGAGAAGCGCAATTTGTTGGAGGAGAGAATGCATGGCAAAAATATTTTCAAAAAAATGTATATTATCCCTCAGGATATGAATTTAAAAGTGGCTATCATGCTGAGGTTAGCGTGACAGCAACTATTAATGAAGATGGAAAAGTTATTGACTATCGCGTTAGTCTTCCTTTGAATCCTGCATTTGATAAGGCGGCACTGGGTCTTTTTGATCAATCACCTAAATGGGAGCCTGCCGTGTCACATAACAGGAAAGTGTATGGTACTGTTACAAAAACAATAGATTTTACAGAGTAGCTTGATTCTGCCTAAGTAATGGCTATTAAAAATTTTACCCAAATAAATCACTGCTTAAATACCTGTCTCCCCGATCGCAGGCAATAAAAACGATAACGCCTGAAGATAGTTCCTGTGATAATCTAATCGCTACAGAAGCCGCGCCACCACTGCTCATTCCTGCAAAGATGCCTTCTTCTTTTGCAAGCCTTCTTGTCATTATTTTTGCTTCTTCTTCAGATACATCTATTATCCTGTCAACTCTTGAAGGATCAAAAATTTTAGGAAGATATTCAACAGGCCATCTTCTAATACCGGGAATAGAAGATTCTTCAGTTGGCTGGCAACCTATAATTTGAATATTTTTATTTTGTTCTTTAAGATACATACTGCAACCCATAATCGTTCCTGTTGTACCCATTGAACTTACGAAATAGGTAATCTCTTTATTCGTATCCTTCCATATTTCAGGGCCGGTAGTCTTATAATGTGCTCTATAATTATCCGGATTTGCAAATTGATTTAATAAATAAAATTCTCCCGAAGCAGATTTTTCGTCAGCATAATCCCTGCAGGCTTCTATACTTTCCAATAAGGTAACTTTCGCTCCGAATGCTTCCATCGTTACCACACGCTCACGGGTAGACGAAGATGGCATCACCAGTTCTATTTCTATTCCGTACAACTTTGCAATTAAGGCCAGGGCTATTCCCGTGTTACCACTTGTCGCTTCAATAAGTTTTGTGCTTTTATTAATGTCACCTCTTTCAAGAGCGCTTCTTATCATATTTAATGCAGGCCTGTCTTTCACACTTCCTCCGGGATTGTTGCCTTCCAGTTTGGCAAAGATTTTTACATTTTTGTTGGTATTTAAATGTTGCAGCTCAACTAAAGGGGTGTTGCCAACGGTATCTAAAATTGTTGCCATTATTTTTTTAGTATTTAACGATCTTTCCTTCTACAACAGTTATTTCAGGATTGTGATAAACCAATGAACCCGGTGCAATACTTTTAGTGAGCCATACATTCCCGCCAATCACGCTGTGATGGCCAATAATTGTTTCTCCTCCTAAAATAGTTGCACCTGAATAAATGATTACATGATCCTGAACAGTAGGATGACGCTTTTTAAACACCATGCTTTTATCTACACTAAGGGCTCCTAAAGTTACGCCCTGGTATAATTTTACATGATTGCCAATTTCTGCAGTCTCGCCTATGACTATTCCCGTACCATGATCAACAAAAAAATGATCGCCAATTAATGCACCCGGATGAATATCAATTCCCGTTTTTGAATGAGCATATTCAGTAAGTATGCGTGGAAGAAGAGGAACTTCAAGTTGCAATAACTCATGCGCCATTCTATAAAAACACAATGCAAAGAAACCAGGATATGCACGAATTACTTCGAATTCAACTCTTGCTGCAGGATCGCCTGTGTGTAAAGAATAAATATCAGTATTTAACACCCGGTATATATCCGGAACTTTTTTGAAAAACGATTTTGCTATTTCTTCATTATTACAATTTTTGCACGCACGTGTAGCATTTAAAATATTAATGAGATCTGTTTCCTGTTTTTTAAATTCTTCTTCAATTTCTGTTGTTGAAGAATAGGAAGACATAGATAATTCCGGGTAAAGCAAGCCAATAAGATTTAATGCCCATGCAGCGATAATTTCATTGCCTGGTACAATTTCTTTTTGTTGTTGCCTGCTTAAAAGCTGGTTAAAGAAGTTTGTATACATTCTAAATTATTCTGGTTGTGAAATTATCATGCCAATACTTTTTCTTTATTAATAACTTTTATATTCCATGTAATTTCTGTTCCGCCTCTTCTAAGTGTTTCAGCAACTGAACAGTGTTTTTCCATTGATAATGCAGCAGCTTTTTTTGCTTTCTCCGCGTCAATATTTCCATATAATTCGAATGTAACTTCTACGGATTTCCATAAAGAAGGCACTTTATCTTTCTCTCTTTCGCCAATTATTTTAATTTTAAAATCATCAACTGTTTGTTTTTGCTTTTTTAAAATGGACACCATATCAATGGCACTGCAACTTCCCAGGCCGGAAAGTATAAGTTGCATTGGCCTAAATCCGTAGTTGCTTCCACCGTTTTCAATGCTGCTGTCAGTATGTAATGTATTTCCATTTTCATCTTTTGCCTCGAAACCAAAGTCACCGGTTTTTCTGTCCATTTCTATAATATTCATAATCTTTTTATTTGCAAAATTAATGAAAGAGATATGTTTTGTTTTAAATAAAACAAAACAGTGAGTTAATACAATGTTGCGATTAAATTGTTTGGAAAATAAATAAATTATTTTATGTTTTTTTTTGAGTCTTCTATGGGTTTGAAAGGGCCATATTTATGTTGCTGTTCTGAAAAGGTATCGCTGTAAGGCCCCAGAGGGTTATCAATTTCTTTTTTTGAAATATCGGGGTAATCGATCTTATTTTTTATTAAAGGTCGGGGGCGGCTATTTACAAATGCGGCAACATCCCATGCTTCTTCATTGGTAAGTTTCGGATGCTCGTAACTGGCTTCATCAAAAGGCATATTATTTTTTACAAAACCGGCAAATGCTGATAGGCGATACAGACCTGCACCTGTATTATAACTATTAGCTCCCCACAAAGGAGGATAAGTAAACCCCGATTCAGTTTTATTTAACTGGCCCTCCCCGTTTTTACCATGACATCGCTGGCAATTATTTAGGAAGACAATTTTTCCCTTTAAAGAATCCGCAGGTCTGTCTAAGTATGCAAGCTTCATAGTACCTGAACCTAAAGGCTTTTTCCCCGGGGGAATATCATCACCGATCCAATGCATATAAGCAATGATAGCCTGCATTTCACGGCTGTTAGTATCAATGGCAATTCCATTTAAACTGCGTTCAAAACAATCATTTACGCGGCGTGAAATGGACATCATTTTTCCGCTCCGGTTACTGAATCTTGGATAGGTGGAAATTACGGCACTAAAATTATTTCCATAAGGAATGATGCCAGCCTGCATGTGACAGTTTTGGCAATTCATTCCATTTGTTATTTCTGCTACTTTTCCTTTTGGCCCAAAATAATAAGATGTGTTTTCTATAACGTCATGGCCTAAACGCACTAAAGTATCTTCCGGTTTTATCTCGTATTTATTCCATCCATGCCATGGCGCTTCGGTTACTGAATCCGTTTCTGTTTCTTTATCAGAATTGATGTTGCAGGAAGGCAACAAAATACCACCAGCAATTATAATAATTGCGATATTGAATAGAACTAATGATTTATATAAGCAGGTCATAAAAATTTAATGTGGCAGCTTTTCTCTCACTAAGCCATACACCCATGTTCCTGCAATTGCACTTAATAAAATAATTGTAACTACCAATGCACCTGTTCCTATTAATGCAAATAACGGCCCTGGACATGCGCCTGTTAAAGCCCAACCAAAGCCAAAAATTAATCCTCCATAAATTTGACCCTTATTAAATTTCTTTGGATATAATCTTATCGTTTCGCCATAGATAGTTTTTATGTTGAATTTTTTTATAATTAAAATAGAAATAATTCCTGTTACAATAGCAGATCCAATTACACCATACATGTGAAAACTTTCGAGACGAAACATTTCCTGTATTCTAAACCATGAAATCACTTCAGACTTTACCAGTATAATTCCAAACAAAATTCCGGTAATAAAATATTTTATATTAAACCACCATGGATGCCGTAAAGACGATTCATTGATGCACATAGTATCTAATGAACGAACTTCAAAATCGGTATTGGTTTCTATTTCTAATATTGTTGTATTATTCATTTTCTAAATGCTTAAAATAAAAGGTAAAATAAGATTGGCCATTATAAATCCTCCAGCCATGAAACAAGCCGTTGCAATTAATGAAGGAAATTGCAAATTTGAAAGACCCATTATTGCATGACCTGAAGTACATCCGCCGGCGTAGCGAGTCCCAAAGCCAACAAAAAAGCCACCGCAAATCATTATAATAAATCCCTTGAAGGTTACTAATTGTTGCCAGTTAAACAGTTGAACAGGCATTAATGAATGATAATCCGAGATGCCATACTTTGAAAATTCTGTTATCAATTTTGGATTTACATCAACAGGTTTCCCATTCAATAGGAATAAAGCGGCAATAATTCCCCCCACTAAAATTCCGCCAACAAAAAATAGATTCCACATTTCTTTTTTCCAATCATAATTAAAAAATGGAATTTTTACAGGCATACACATAGCGCATATATGGCGAAGCGATGATGAAACGCCAAATGCTTTATTGCCAAGTATTAATAACAAAGGAACCATCAACCCAATTAAAGGGCCGGCTACATACCATGGCCACGGTTGTTTTAGAATTTCCAGCATAGTTTTATTTATTCTTTCTCACAAAATTGAGGAATTAATTTTTTATCATAAGATAAGAATTTTAGGAATTAAAAACAAAAGCGGCAATCGCCGCTTTATATTTTTAATTTATTAAGAACTTAATTTCGATTAATTTTTTCTCGTATTATTTTTTTTCTTTCTGTTGGAACTCCTGATGCATTGGTTGTAACACCATTTTTGAATGATCATTTTTTGGTTCAGGTGGCCGATTATTTACCGGTGGAGTCTTGTTTATTGGTTGAGTCTTTTGTTGAGTTTGTGGATTCATCTTTGGTTGATTAGGTTGAGGTTTCACCACCGGTCTTAATACCGGAGCATTGTTAGGTTGATTTAAATTCTGAACCTTCTGCTGAGGTTCATTCTTTACCGGAGGTTGCGAATTGTTATTATTTTGATTTTGAAAATGACGCGTATTTGATTGATCATTCTTCTTATCAATATCTTCCTGGTTTCGTTGCGGATTCTCAACTGGTGGCTTTTTATCCTGCTCAATACGTTGTTGAATTTCTTTTTCACGAATCACCCTTTCAGGGAGGCTGTTATTTTCTTTATTAATACTTTCAGAACTAGGTTGCAGTTTTTGTTCATTAACTGGTTTTTGAGGAAGTGGTAATTCTCTCTGGTGCATATCTTCTGCAGACGTATTAGTTTTTCCTGTATTTGCAGGTGGTTGAACTCTGTCTGCAGGATTTAAAGTATTTCTTGAATCATCTACTACAGGATTTTCATTCCCCCATTCCCCGTTTCTTTCATGATGGTTTTTAACGTCATTTAAATTTCCAATTCTTGCAGGTCTAAAATTTTGAGACTGCTGTGGAACATCTTTTACCCCGGGCCGGTACATCGTTACTTTATCGCCTGATACCTGCGCATCTCCTGGTTTGTCTCTTTGTACTACCCTTATCGTATTTAATTTTTCATGAGTATCTCTTTCTACCTCACTTGCCGGAGGTCCTGCGATATAAACATTCCGGGTGTTATTATTATTAATAACACGTGTGTTGTTAATAATAGTTGTATTATTTATTATGGTAACGTTTTGTTGCCTGTTAACATAGTAGTCATTTACGCGAGGACTTGTAATATAACGGTTGGGGACAAACGACCAATTATCGTATGGTATATTTGAGCCATAATTTGTATTAACGTCCATTCCCGGGCCAAGTGGCGCCCATCCATAGTAATCGCCGCCACTTCTCCATGATACCCATGCAGGCGCCCATTGATATCCTGGAATCCACATCCACCCATAAGCGTTATTATAAGTCCAGCGGCCGTAATGGAAAGGCGCCCAACCCCAATTATAGCCGGACATCCAGGTCCAGCCATATTCTGTATAAATCCAATGGCCATTATTATAATATGGCCTGAATCCCTGCTCAGCGGGAATCCATACATATCCATAATTCTGATAATTTACCCAATCACCATAAGGACTTAAATCATCATAGAATTGCTGGTAAGTAATATTAGGAGCTGTGGTAGTATAACTTTGTGTATTATCCCTGGAAGCAATACAGGAACTAAACATAATGATAACAAACGAAGAAAATAATTTATATATAAGTTTCATGTTTAAATATTTTTATTTAATAATTGGACTTGCATAAAGCTTGCCGGATAATTATTGATTTAAAAAAACTATATGATTAACGAAGTATTAACTGAATAATTTCCAAAAAAGTTAAAAATATTGTTCGTTGTTTAACGAAAAATTATTTGTAATCGTATTCAATAGTTCCTAATAATCTTCTTTCTTTTGTAAAACATTTTTCTGTTTCCCGAAGATTTTTATCGTTATAAGTATACTTCCATATAAAATAATTGCTATCGCCTTCTTCGGTTGAAATCATTTGTTTTGGCAGATTGAGTGAATTATATTCATACATATAATTCGGCAAAAGGCGTTTGGCTCTTTCATTGTAGTGTACCACATCTGTAAGCCTGTTCTTACTATCATAATAATAAAAATATTTTTTATCAGCAGCATTACCGCCGTCAACATTTTCTTCGGTAATGTTCCCATTAGTGTCGCTAACAAAATTAATAGTCGAAACAAATACATTATTTTTTTTGCGAATCATTTTTAAAGGCCTTCCTTTTTCATCATAAAAATATTCATGAGTTTCTGTAATATTTTCCGAATCATCGTCTGCTTTTGTTGCAATTCGTATCGTTTTTAATTGGCCATTTTGTTCATATTCATATTCAGTGACGTTTGTTGTTGTGGGAGTATTATCTGTTGTTTTAATAAGCTGCCCGCTGGTATTATAATCGGAAACAAATAACGATTGGCCGGTGACATTTGATTTTGAAATCATCTGTGACTGCGTATAATTTTTATTAAATTTCTTTTCGCAAAGAAAACCTTCGCTTGGCTGGTCATCATCTTCAAAACTTTTAATTTTTATTGCTTTTAAATTATCACTTTTTAAAATATTAAATTCCTTTAACAATTGCTGGTTATTCCAGATGTCTCTATAATAATACTGTGCATTGGCATAAATCGAAAACATACATGTTGTGAGTAAAAAAGCAAGGCAAAAAATCAAGGATTTTTTTATCATTCTGTAGGAAAATTTGGATTGTTTTAATTGGCTGTTATTCATTTCTGTAAAATAACAGAATAATTTCGCAAGCAAATTTAGTTTGTTATTTTTAACCATAATTTAAAAGCTGAATATCTGTGTCGCATCTTCCTCAAAGAAAAGAAAAAAACTGCCTTAATTGTGGAACGACAGTTATTGGAAAATATTGCCACGTGTGCGGACAGGAAAATATTGAGCCAAAGGAAAGTGTATGGCATTTGATCTCACATTTTTTTAACGATATTACTCATTTTGATGGAAAGTTTTTTACTTCATTAAAAGACTTGGTATTCAGGCCCGGTTTTCTTTCCAAAGAATATATGAATGGGAAAAGAGTTAGTTATCTCAATCCGATACGAATGTATCTCTTTACGTCATTTGTATTTTTTCTTATATTTTTTTCTGCTGTAAATGTAAATGAGAATGGAATTATTGCGGATATTTCTGTAAAAGGTAAGACCCTTAAACAGATAAATGAATTATCGCCGGAAGATTTTGATTCATGGTTCCCCAATGACCAGGGATGGTTTAAAACATTATATGGATAGCATCAGTCAATCACCTATTAATTTTTTTGGGGCCACTTATAAAACCAGGGGAGAATATGATTCCTTGTTAAAATCGGGTGCAAGAAAGGATAATTGGATCGTGCAACAATTTATATATAAAGGAATAGAGATTAATCAAAAATATCGTGGCAGGCAGAAAGACGCATCCGGCGCTATTATGGAAGGTTTAATGCATCATTTCCCCCAAATGCTTTTCATTTCCTTGCCCTTTGCCGCCTTATTCCTTAAATTATTATACGCCAGGAGAAAGAAGTTTTATTATGTAAGTCATGTAATTTTCACGGTACATTTTTATGTTTTTGTATTTATAATAATGTTGCTAAGCCTTACTATTTCTAAAATAGAAGCATTTGCTAACTGGAATTGGTTAAGTGTCCTTAATGCATTATTGTCTTTAATTGCTTTGTTTTATCTGTATAAGGCCATGCGCAATTTTTATGAACAAAAAAGAGCTAAAACTATTGTGAAATATTTTATATTGTTAACATCGTTTTTTGTATTGAGTATTGTTTTGTTTTTACTTTTCTTTTTTGTGTCAATATTTCAAGTTTAAATTTTCCTGATGAGTCCGCAAACTGATATTACCCGTTTGATAAATATAATGAATGAACTTCGTGAAAAATGTCCCTGGGATAAAAAGCAAACTATTCATACACTTCGCCAGCAAACTATCGAAGAAACCTTTGAACTTGCGGATGCGATAACTGATAAAGACTGGGGTGGTATTAAAGAAGAATTAGGTGACTTATTATTGCATATAATTTTTTATTCAAAAATTGCGGAAGAACAAAATCAGTTTTCCCTGGAGGAAGTTATTAATACTATATGCGAAAAATTAGTCAAACGTCATCCGCATATTTATGGAAACGTAACAGTTAAAGATGAGGAAGAAGTTAAAAAAAACTGGGAGCAAATAAAATTGAGCGAAGGGAAAAAATCAGTTTTAAGTGGCATTCCCAAGTCTTTGCCGGCAATGGTTAAAGCAATGCGCCTGCAGGAAAAAGCAAAACAGGTAGGTTTTGAATGGGAAACAAAAGAACAGGTTTGGGAAAAAATTGAAGAAGAAAAAAGTGAATTACTGGAAGCCGTGAATGCCGGTGACAATGATCATATTGAAGAAGAAGCGGGAGATCTTTTTTTTACTGTAATTAACTATGTAAAATTCTTAAACGTGGATGCAGAGAATGCGTTGGAACTTACCAATAAAAAATTTATTAGACGTTTTACAAAGATGGAAGAAAATGCTGCAAAAAACGGGCACAACCTAAGCAACATGACATTGAAAGAAATGGACGATATGTGGAATAA
>CBIGQT010000037.1:0-11101 GCA_966191655.1 uncultured Ginsengibacter sp. | reverse complement strand
ATTTACCTTCACCGGTAATCTTAATAATAGTGATGTTCTTTTAAACTGGAAAACGAGCTCTGAGCAAAGCTCTAAATATTTTGATATCGAAAAGTCACCCGATGGCAGAAATTTCACTTCCATCGGACAAGTATCTGCGGCAGGAATTAGTTCATCGGCAAATAATTATAGTTTTATTGACAGGCAGGTTAATGAATATAATTATTACCGGTTAAAGATGGTAGATATAGACGCTAAGTTTACCTTCAGTTCTACGATACTTATTAAAAATTTAAATGTATCCCAGCATCTTTGGATAGGCAATAATCCATTTCATGATGTGATTAATGTTCGGCTTGCTAAAGTTCCTCAACAAAGTATAAAAATTGAATTGATGAACGGAAACGGAGCTAAAGTTTATTTTAAAGAATTTGGAAGCGCTAATGAAATAAATATCAATGTTTCCGGTATTAATCTGGCAGCCGGTGTTTATCTGTTGAGAGCAACAGTTGATGGGAAAGTTTATACGAACAAATTATTAAAGCAGTAAATACTGTCTTATAAAAAAGGGCTGCTTTATGATTGAAGCAGCCCTTTTTATTTTTAAATGCTTAACATGAATGCAATTTTTGTTTAAGCATTTATATGCTTAAAAATCATTAATTCTGTAACATGATTCATATAAAATATTTTCTTTTCTATTCTTTTGTAAGCATTGGTTTTATTTCATGTGCACAATCAAAATATTCAATTAAAAATGTGGTGGCTGTTTATAAGGTTCATTTACCAGGTAATATAGCCGTAGACGAAAATGGTAAAGAGATAGACTCAAGAGACACAATTAATTTTATTTATATTGAAACTTCCACGCCCGGGATACAATGGGAAATGGCGTGGAAAAATGGAATGAATTATTCAATTGTTCCGATTTTGATAGACAGTAATTATTTCGACGCAGGAACAAATAAAATGACGAATGAAAATATGATTTTGCATGCTGAAGCGGGTAGTGAGTTATGGCAACTGCAGTTAATTTTATTAGACGTAAAAAATCCTCCTCCCTCTGTTGTTGCACCGGATGAAATATTACTAACGGGGTTGTATAAAGGAGAAAAAATTATTCAAAAGATAAAAAAGCAGGTTGAATTAAATTCTAATCCTTCTCAATAGAACGTTTTTGACAAAGAGAAACCAGGAAAAATTATCTCAGTTTATGGATGTAATCATTATTGGCAAATTGCTTTTTTACATCTTTAATATCTCTTAAAATGCTTGCATCAATTAGCTTTCCATCCATTTCCAGCATAAAACCGCCGACCAGCTTTTCATCAACCTTTGTTTCCATTTCAATATTTTTTATGGACGAATCGGCTTTAATTTTTTCAATAAAAGAATTTTTTATTGCGTCTGAAACCGGCATTGCTGTTGTTAGTTTTGCTTTATGAATGCCTTTAATTTTATTGAACTGTTCTATAAACGAAGTAATAATTTCAGGTAAATTAGATTCCCTGTTTTTACTTGAAAGAAATTGTATAAAAGTTTGGGTAATTTTTGAAATTCTGTTCTGCGTTACCAGGTTAATTATTTTATTTTTCTTATCCGCTGTAATAATAGGACTGTTTAGCATTAGAACAAAATCACGGCTCTGCCCGCATATTGATTGAAGCAACATAACATCTCCATGAACGGTATCTAACTGGTTAAGTTCAATCGAAATGTCAATAAGGCTTTTTGCGTATCGTTCTGCTAATCGTGGATTCTGCATTCTTAAATCTTTACTTTTATTTAAGATTAATTCAACTCAATCTTTTCTGAAAGTTGCTTTATGTATTTTTCCTGTTCTTCTTTATTGTTCAATTCCCTGCGAAGAATTTTTTCACTCACTTCAATTACAAGATTTCCTACCTGATTTTTCAGGTCGGTTATAGAAGCCATTTTTTGCTGATTAATAGTCTCCTGGGCACCTGCAATAATTTTATTAGTTTCCAGTCTTGCCAGTTCTTTTGCTTCGCTGATAATTTTATCACGTGTTTCTTTTGCTTCTCTCATCATTTGAGATCTTTCTTCACGGGCTTCCATAAGCAAAGCCTCATTTTCACTTTTTAATGATTCCATTTCTTTCTTAATCTTTTCAGTAGATAAAATGGCATCAGAAATATTTTTTTCTCTTTAACTCAACGAATTTAAGATAGGTTTCCATGCATATTTTTTTAAAATAAAAAAAACAACAAGAAAAGCAATCAATGTCCAGATGATGAGGCCAAAAGAAGGTGTAAGTAAATCCATATTAAAAGGTATTAAAATAAAAATAAAGCTGCATTCGCCGCCCTGTACTTTGAATGCAGCCTGTTTCGTTTTACACAAACATTGCCAGGATACCCGCAATAACTCCAAACAAGGCAACACCTTCAATAAGTGCTGCTGCAAGAATCATGTTTGACCTGATATCGTTAACTGCTTCCGGCTGGCGTGCAATTGCTTCCACTGCGCCCTTACCAATTTGCCCGATACCAATACCGGCTCCTACTGCTGCAAGACCTGCACCAATAGCTCCACCGGCATTCGCCCATGGTGTTGTGCTCAAAATTGTAACTAAATCCATAATTGTATTTTATACTGTTTAAAAAAAACGCTCATTAACAACTTTATTGATTATACCATAACGGGATCAATGTACCCGTCTTCAGGCGCATCATGCGAACCTTCCATAGCCTGTCCAATGAATACGGCGGTAAGATTCGTAAAAATGAATGCCTGTATAAAAGCGACTAATATTTCTATAAAATAAATGAATATTGAAAATGCCAATGATACCGGTGCAAAGCCCCAACCAATTCCTTTGTTTAAGGCGCCAAAAATAAATATCATTGAGATTAAACAAATTATGATAATGTGCCCTGCAAGCATATTCGCAAACAATCGAATCATCAATGCAAAAGGCTTTGTAAAAATTCCAAGTATTTCAACGGGTATCAAAATAATCTTTACCCCCCACGGAACGCTGGGGTTAATGATGTGCATCCAATAATGTTTATTTGAACTAAACAGAATTACAACAAATGATATGAGTGCCAGTATCATGGTAAATGCAATGTTGCCTGTAACGTTTGCAGAACCTGGTATTAATCCAAAAAAAGTATTTATAAGAATAAAGAAAAATATAGTTAGTAAATAAGGCATGTACTTTACATAGCGTTTGCCGAGATAAGGCTTGCCAACCTGTTCGGCAATAAATTCAATCACAATTTCAATTGCATTTTGCGCACCGGAAGGGGCACTGATTACGCCATGTCCCTTCCTATATTTCTTAGCAACAGCCAGCATAAGCCACACAAATAAAATCAATGCAATTATCATTTGTACCACGTTCCTGGTAAGAGAAATGTCGTACACCTTTACCGAAGAGTCAACAGGAATAATTTTGCCTTCTTCTAATTTATATCCATCAACTGTCTCATTATGATGAAATGCAGAAGACATGAAAACGGAAAAACCTTTTTGAGGAGAATATAATATTACGGGCAGAGTAATAGAAGCTTCATGCTCTTCTCCGTCGCTTCCTTTATAACTAAGAAAATGAAATTCGTGGGCATCTTTTACGTGACCGAAAATAACTTCGTTAGCATCAAAGCCCTTTTTGGGTTCAGTAGTGGTTTCACCATTTTGCTGCGCAAATGCGCTGACAGAAAAAAAAGCCATTATCAGCCCCAAAGCCGCTACCAATAAAGATTTCATCCATTTAAAACCCATAATTCTTTTGAATTTTGCGCAAAGATAAGTGGTTTGTTCGAGGATATGAAAAGAGTGCGAATATAATTTTTATCAATTTTTGGATATCTGTAACCGGCTAAAGAAATTAAGGAAATTCCGGACTTTCTTTAATCCTTTTTTAAATCTTTTAGTATATAATTGACTACGAATTTTTTTATGAGTAAAGCATTAACTTGTACATTTTATTACCAAATACATATTTCGCATGATTAAGAATTTTATCCTGAAGGAATTTCTTATTGCTTTCTGTATCACTTTCATCACTTTTCATCTATGTGCGCAAAAAAAAGATTTTACCGGGGAACAGTTATTAAAAAATAAAATGCCGCAGGTAATTGTTCCTTTACCTGTTATAGACTTATGGAGTGATGAAAGTCACTTAATTCTTTCCCGCAAAGTGCATCCGGATTCATCAGCACGCCAGTTTGAATTTGACGTGAAAACGCGTAAAGAGACAGCAGTCGAAAAAGACGTCGATAGCAAAATGGTTAACACGACAAAATCTGTTACCATAAAAAATAATGATTTGTATTATAAAAACTGGGACGCTGCTGAAATAAAATTAACTAATGACAGCGCTTTGGAAAAAAATCCTACTTTTTCTCCCGATAGTAACTATGTAGCCTACACGAAGAATAATAATTTATATGTAGTAGAAATTAATACAAAAAAAGAAACCCAATTCACTTTTGATGGCAACGACAGCCTGATGAATGGTTATGCAAGTTGGGTATATACTGAAGAAATTTTGGGAAGAGCGTCCCACTATCGTGCCTTTTGGTGGAGCCCGGATAGTCGTAACATTGCTTTCTTTAAAACGAATGACAGCCCCGTTCCTATATTCACTATTACCAATTCTGCCGGGCAACATGGTGAAGTGGAGAAGGAAAGGTATCCTGCTGCAGGTGATAAAAATCCGGAGGTTAAAATTGGCATCGCTCATATAAACGGGGATAGCCTAACCTGGGCAGATTTTAATGAGCATGACGATCAGTATTTCGGAATGCCTTACTGGAGGCCTCAGGGAAGTTCATTACTGGTTTTATGGATTAACCGTGATCAGAATGATCTTAAAATTTATGATGTAGACCCTGACAGCGGATCAAAAAATTTATTTTATGAAGAAACACAAACAACATGGATAGACCTCGATGATCTTGACCGGATTACTTTTTTAAAAAATGGAAATTTTATAATGCTCAGCGATAAGACAGGCTGGCGCCAGATGTACTATTATAAACGCGATGGCAGCCTGATCAACCCGGTAACTGCAGGCAAATTTACCGTTACCGGTATAAAATGGATTGATGAAAAAAGCAATACAATTTATTTTACCGCACGTGGAATAGAAAATACTGCAAGAATGGATTTTTACAGTGTAAGATTTAATGGCAGAGATTTGAAGCAGTTGACTTTTGGAGAATATAATAACAGGATAGAAATGTCGCCTTCCGGCGCATATTTTGTAACAACTTACGGTAATGCATACACGCCAAATAAAATGACACTTCTTGACAATAAAGGAAATAAAATTGCGGATATTGGCGACAGCAAAGGACCGGAAATACATAATTATAATATTGCAAAAACGGAGCTGATACATGTGATGAGTGATGACGGATTGTTTAATCTTCCGGCATTGGTAACCTGGCCGCTTAATATGGACAGTACTAAAAGATATCCTGTGCTGATAAGTATTTACGGCGGTCCCAATGCAGGTACCGTTTGGGATAACTGGACTTTTAGTGCAACTCAACAATGGTATGCTAAAGAAGGGCTCATTCAAATAACGATGGATCACCGTGCCAGCGGTCAATTTGGAAAAGAAGGCGTTAATTATATGTACCATAATCTTGGTTATTGGGAAATGAAAGATTATAGTACGATTGTAAAGTATTTTATTAATAAAGGATATGCCGATCCAAAAAAAATATGCATCACCGGCTTTAGCTATGGCGGATATATGACCTGCTATGCGCTTACCTACGGAGCAGATGTATTTACTTATGGAATGGCCGGCGGCAGTGTTACCGACTGGAGGTTATACGATTCGCATTATACCGAAAAATTTATGGGAACTCCGGCAAATAATCCTGAAGGGTATAAATCAAGTTCTGTACTAACATGGGCTAATAAATACAAGGGCATGTTGCAAATAGTTCATGGCGAAATTGACGATAATGTTCACATGCAAAACAGTCTTCAGTTAATCAGTCTGCTGGAGGATGAAAAAAAAGATTTTGAGTTTATGATATATCCTGGCGGAAGGCACGGCTGGCGGGGAAATAAATGGTTACAATTTCAAAATTTAAAAACAAATTTCATCTATAAATATTTACTAGAAAAACCAGTTCCTCCCGATCTATTGAAATAGTAAATAAAAACCTGCTATTTTATTTACCCTGTATTTCTGAATTTTATATGCTTAAACTATAACAAAAATTGGATATAGTAACTTTGTAATAGTATAAAATGAAAAAGTTTGCCGCGATAAAAATTGTATGAAAACTGCAAAAGAAATATTAGCGCTTCCATTTATATTTCTCATTAAATTGTATCAATGGATTATTTCTCCGTGGCTTGGCCCTTCATGCAGGTACACGCCTACCTGTTCTCAATATGGAATTGAAGCCTTAAGAAAATATGGCCCTGTAAAAGGTTTGTGGCTTACAATAAAAAGAATAGTAAGTTGTAATCCATGGGGAGGTCATGGACACGACCCTGTGCCGTAATTAAAAATCTATCGAAATAGGGATTTACAAAATATGTTTTTGGAGACTTGTAAAAAAACAAAGAGGCTGCTTTTAACTGCAGCCTCTTTAATTTTATTAAGCCATATTTTATCGTTGAAGTACAGTTTCAAAATCACCAAAACTTCCGGCAGCAACAGTAACAGTATAGCTAATTGTTATTGAATTTTCGCATGAAGAGAATGTTCCTGAACCCACACCCGATATAGTAGCTTCTCCATAACCGTATAGGTCGCTGGAAAATGTTTGGGAAGGAACAACGGTTGTAAAATTTGAAGGATCAGACCAGTCTAATTTTACTGCAATACCTGGATTTGCTGCAGGATCAGATGGATCCCATGGGCCGAATCCTGCATCTGAAAAATTGGTAACATATATTGTTGCTGAAGTTGGTCCTGTTGAAACATATTGATTGATAGTGGCTGTATATGGCCCATAAGAGTCAGGATCCTGGTTATCGTACGAATTATTAAAATCGCCTGTAAAATCATCTATGTTTACTTCGCAATATTTCTGCATTACTACTTTATACGTTGTAAAACCTGTGAATGTAGGAACATCACCACCTGTTATTGTAAAAATCAATGTATCCTTTCTTCCTGTGGGATATCCGTCAAAAATTCCTTTCAAAGCAATTGAATCCTGGGCGGTGCCGGCAGGTATAACAATGGAAGTTGTACCGAGGTTATATTGTTGTCCTTCCAAAGCTCCGGTTGGCGAAGAAACACTAAAGGTTACTGTTCTTGGTTTATCTGAAACCGTTGTAATTCCAACGGGTATTTTAAAAACAGAATTAGGATCATCCTTTATAAAATATTTTCCAATTAAAGTTGGGCTTGCAAATTCTGATAAAACAGGGGTATTAATAGTATTATCTTTTTTACAGGAAAAAAAACTTATAGAAAAGAACGTAAATATTAATAAATAAAATTTAGTTTTTATATTCATGTTTTTAAATTTAATATTTATAGTGGATTTTGATCTGCTGCTGTTAAACTTTTATTGGCATCCATTTCGGCCTGTGGAAACTGCCACCTCCACCTGTTATCATCTGCAGGAACATTTGTAACGCTGCTCCATTGATTACCATCTCTTACCAACGGCATTTGATATCTTTTTAAATCAAAATATTGAACTCCCATTTCTCCATATAATTCTTTACGGCGTTCAAAAAGAATTTCGTTAATCAGGGTTGTTTTATCACTTGCAGTAGATCTTACAGCAAGAGGATCTCTTTTTAATTGTAATACATATAGCGCATCTTTTGCAGCTTCCAGTTGTCCCATTTGAGCATCACCTTCTGCTTCTATAAGGTAAGTTTCGGCAGACCGCATTAATACAAAGTCGCCTGAGTATGAAGCATTGTCCACAAATTTTGCTGTCATCCACACTTGCCAAAAAGCATTTTGACTGGGAGCCGGTACAAATAGATTTCTTACATCTGTAGCGCTGAATTTTTCTACAAATGACGTATTCACGTAAATATCCTGGTAACGGGTATTGGCGGGAGTAGGATCTATGTATCCAAAGAACGAAGCGTAAGAGAGAGATTGTGAAGGATTAAATTGTATACCCCATAACCACTCTTCATTTGCAACAGAATTAAATCCTGAAGCATATTCAGCGCCTGTCATTAAGGGATATCCTACTCTTGCTGCCTGGGCGTTGCTGATTGCTTTCGCCCATAAAGTGTTGTCGGCCATGGCGAGTTCCTGGTAAACTTCTGCAAGAATGAGCTGGGCCACATTTTTATTAATTCTGTACTTATCAATTCTGTCTGTAGTTAAATTGGCAACAGCAAATTCCAGATCGCTTGTTATTAAATCGTATACATCTTTTATAGAAGCTCTTGGGTTTCCATTGCTGGCAGAAGTGGCAGGTTCAGTATAAAGTGGCACCCCCGGAGCGTTAGGGTCCTTTGCATAGGTGAACTGGTAAATTCTTATTAGCCAAAAATAAGAATAGGCCCTTAATGCTTTTGCTTCTCCAATTAATGCATTTTTTACAGCATCAGACTCTGGTATATTTGGCGTATTTAAAATAATGGCATTGGCATTATTAATTGCTTTATAAAACAAGTTCCATATTTGTTCAGTTCTGGCTGCCGTTGCAATTCTTCCATATGCATTGTCTGACCAGTTATTTTCATACAACCACCAGTTGCTCGGGTCTGAAATAAGATCATCACCACGCATGTCAAAATTAAATTGTATCGTTTTCAGGCCATACATATTCTGCCTTCCGTTATCGTTTATATATTGTTGAAACAAGTAATAAATTCCTGTCATAGCGTTATCAACGCCTATTTTAGATCCAAATATTACCGCATCAGACAAAGTCCCATCAGCTGGCTTTACATCGTCAAGATATTTTTTTGAGCAGGACGTAATCATTAAAGAGCTTATACAAACTGCTATTAAAAATTTTGTTGCTTTCATTTTATGAAAATTAAATTCGTTTAAAAATTAAAAACCAATGTTTACACCAACTGAAATTGTTTTATAGACACTTGAGGTATTATCTGTAATACCCTGGAGTCCTGTTTCAGGATCGAGGCCCTTACGTCCAAAAAATGTAAAAGGATTTTGAAAGTCTACAAAGAAACGGGCGCTTGAAAAATTAATCTTACTTAAAAGATCTTTAGAAAAAGAATATCCAACAGTAATATTCTTGATTCTTGCGTAAGAGGCATCATAAAGAAAACGTGTGGAAACTAAATTGCCCTGGTCGTCTGTCGTCGAAGTTAATCTTGGAGTTCTTCCGTCACCGGGGTTAGAAGGACTTTGCCACCTGTTTAATATATCAGTGCTCCATTGATAGCCGGGCTGTATGCCTGTGCTTGAATACATTAACCCCGCATAGTCACCATCGTAAACTTTCCCTCCAATACTGCCGTAAAGAAAAACAGTTAAATCAATATTTTTAAAAGACATGGTACTGGTAAAGCCGCCCGTCCAGTCTGGTAATGAAGTACCTTCATAATAGCGGGTACCGGCGCTATAACTTTTAGTAACCGTTTTATCGGTGACTTTACCATTAGCATCTTTTACGTCCATGTACCACATTGGCCTTCCGTCTGAAGCGTCAACACCTGCATACTCTCTTACATAAAAATTATTGAGACTTTGACCTACTTTCAGATTGCTATAACCCGGGCCATCAAATTGTTCTCCCGGTAAGGATTCAATTTTATTCTTAATGTACGTTGCATTAACAGAGGTGGTCCAGGTAAAATTTTTCGTAACGACATTTTGCGTAGTTACATCAATTTCAACTCCTTTATTGGAAATTTTAGCTATGTTATCGTTAATACCATTAATGCCAACGGATGGAGGCAATGGTCTGTAGTATAATAAGTCCTGTGAATTTCTTTCAAAATATGTAAAAGATCCCGTGATTCTATTTTTTAGGAAACCAAAATCCAAACCAAGATCAAGAGTTTTTTGCGTTTCCCAGTGCAGGTTACCATTTCCCAAAGCGTTTATAATAGAACCACTATAATTAGCAATATTTGCACCTGCTGAATAGGTGCCTAAATAAGGAAAATATCCTGGCAAAGATCTGTTACCAGTAGTACCATAACTGGCCCTGATTTTTAATTCACTTAAAGATTTGGCCCCACTTAAAAACTTTTCTCTATTAATATTCCATGCGCCACCTACAGAATAAAAAACTCCCCACCTTGAAGTATCCGCGAACCTGCTGGAGCCATCAGTTCTTAATGATAATGAGAGATGGTATTTTTCATTGTAATCATAATTTAAACGGCTAAAATAACTTACTAACCTGTCATCATACGAAGTAGAAGTGGCCGTATAAGGAGTGCTTCCATAAGACAGCTCAGTGGCCCCCGGAAAAGTAAAACCTCTTGCCTGTGCATCAACATCACTTTCATGATATCTATATGCTTCCATACCTCCCAAAACATTTATGTGATGTTTGTCGAAATTTTTATCATAAGTAAGAGTATTGGTAAAGGTTTGGGTAGAAGATTGATTTCTTGATTTATCACTTAAACCTCCGTAAGCTGCACCATCGCCTACAAAAGGGTTATAATAAGTATTTGCTTGGATCTGGTAAAGATCAAGCGCATATTGCGTTCTGAATTTTAAACCTTCTATTATCTGCGCTTCAGCAAAACTGTTTACTGAAGTAGTAAAACGGTCATTAGTTGTCGGATTCTGTTCTGTAGTTCCTGCCGGATTTCCAGGGGTTAAGATCGGCCTGAGCAATGGGCCGTTGTTACCGTAATCATATTGCTTTTTCCCATTTGCATCCAGGATAGGCTGTCCTGTTGCGGGGTCAAGTACAAATTCAGGATATATGCTTGAAACACTCCTAACCCAGCCCACTATGTTAGAATAATAACTTCCAGCCTGGTTTGGATAATTTTGGGTTGAATAAGCAATATTTGTATTTATGCCGGCATTGAGCCAGTCATTTACTTTAGTGGTTAAATTTAATCTTCCTGTATATCTTTTAAAATCTGAAAACTTACCTACGGGCTGATAGGGTGGATCTAAGAATATGAGATCACCTTTTTTTGCATACTTTTTTAAAGTTTCTTTGTAGTCCAAATGATAAATTTCGGTTTCCTGCAT
>CBIGQT010000036.1:0-11204 GCA_966191655.1 uncultured Ginsengibacter sp. | reverse complement strand
TATAGGCTTTCCAATTATTTCGTGGGGCAATAGTGCTAATATTTATGAAGTTAATATCAGACAATATACAAGCGAAGGAACCATAAATGCCTTTGCGGTGCACTTGCCCCGGTTAAAAGATATGGGTGTACAGATATTATGGCTGATGCCAATTACCCCTATAAGTGTTGAAAAGCGGCAGGGCGTCTGGGGAGTTATTATGCTGCAAGTTCTTACACGGAAATTGATAAGACTTACGGCACTTCTGAGGACTTTATCCAGCTAATAAAATATGCACATTCAATCGGATTGAAGGTCATCATAGACTGGGTTGCAAATCACACAGGCTACGACCATCAATGGACTGTAAAAAATCCGGAATTTTATTTGAAAAATGAGAATGGACAATTTACAGAGATAAATGGATGGGTGGATGTTATTGATCTTAACTATGCCATTCCGGCAATGCGAAGGAAAATGATCAGCAGCATGAAACATTGGATCCTGGAATTTGATTGACGGGTTCCGTTGTGACATGGCACGTACCGTTCCACTCGGTTTCTGGATTGAAGCCAGAAGCGAATGCGACGCTGTAAAACCTTTATTTTGGCTGGCGGAATGCGAAGTATTTAATTATCACGAAGTATTTGATGTTACATACGCATGGGAGGCTATGCGGGCACTCGATAATTTTTTTCAACGGGTAGTATTACATTGCCACAAGTAAAGGATATTTTGAAAAATTATACCCGGTATCCTACTGGAACAAGAAAATTATTATTTACGTCTAACCATGATGAAAATACTTATTACGGCACAGAGTATGAAAAGTATGGCGTTGCATTATACAGAATCAACGCCATAATCTATCCCAAAGAAAGCCCTTGCCACTGCACTTTTTAGCACTTTAAGATAATAATATTTTTATAACCAGAACAGCGCAACTCATGGTTATAAACGCACCAGGAAGATCAAGGATTTGAACATATGATCTCTTAATAAAAATCCCATAACCAACAAAGCAAAAATCCAGAGGAGAAAACAAGTAAGCTCCTGCTTCTTTTAAATGTTAAGAAAGTTGGATGTCAGTTTAGGCTAGACAATATTCTTTAAATACTCTTTTCCTTTATTAGTAATCCTCACACACATTAAGCTTTTACCTTTTTCATCTACAAAAAGTGCAGGGATTACCAATCCACGAATTAAAACTCCTTTAGCACCGCCTTGTGTAGCCTCAGAAGGTGACATTTTCATAAGTTCTCTTTCATGACAGTCCATTAAAAATTCAATCATTTTTTCGGTAAGGGGCTTTACATTGATAAAATTTTTATTATACATAATCGTAAACTTTAGATGTTTATAATTTTATATAACAAATACATCAATAATAAATAAATCAGCAGTTGTATTAACTGTTTTTTATATACATAAAACTGTGCCAAAATAATTTCAAATCCGGTCGTGGCGGTTTTTTTATTATCGCCTGCAACTTGTTCAATCGCTGTAATGCTACTCATTCGACTCCTCAATAAAGTTGCCTCCTGAATAGGAGGATTCATCCATAAGAAGATGATCATCGAATGATCGCCATCTTCGCCTTTAATACCGGTAATAAATCCAAAATGGGTCGGGAATAATATTCCTTCGGCTACTATTTTATCTACTTAAACGACTATGTTCCGGATCGAAATTACAATTATTACCTGTGCATTTAGGGCTTTCAATAATGGCATTTATATTAGCAGAATTATTTAATTAAGCAATTAAGAGTTTCATCCTGTTGCTGATATAAATTGTGTATCAGCATAAAATGGAATAACGTTTGCACAATCCATTTTACCCAATGGATATAAAAAAAAATAAAGATCACGCAGATGCTTCTGAAGAAATAAATGAAGATAAAAATGAAAGCCACAAATACTGGATAGGGGGCTATATCATTTGTGCTATCGTGTGTATTATTTTTTACTTCCTTTTTTTAAACAAATTTTTTGGTCTTACCCACACAGAACATCTCCTTTTACAAAAAATATCGCTGGGAGCTTTTTTTTCTTTTCTTGTTTTGACAGCGGGAAGAGTGTTGGAAATGTTTACTGTAAAAGGTTACCAGTCTAAAATCCTGCGATACAATCTGGTAAAGGTGATCAGGTTACTAACTGTTGTTTTTATCTGTATCATTGTTATTTCATTTCTTTTTCAAAATTGGTATACAGCTGCGGTTTCGCTTGGTATCATCTCACTCATACTGGGCTTTGCCTTACAAGTTCCTATATCTTCTTTTATAGCGTGGCTTTATATTATTTTCAGAATACCCTACAGGGTGGGAGATCGCATAGAAATAAGTCAATTCACCGGAGATGTAGTGGAGATAGGTTATCTGGATACTACCTTGTGGGAGTTTGGCGGAAATTATTTAACTAACGATCTGCCCAGTGGCAGATTGATCCGTTTTCCAAACAGCATGGTCTTGCAATCCGCAGTATTCAATTATTCATGGCCAAAATTTCCATATATATGGAATGAAATACCTTTTCATATCGCTTATAACAGTGACCTGGAATTTGTGGAAGCTACGTTAAGAGAAACAACGAAAAAGCAACTGGAACCTGAGATGGTTGACCGTATAAAAGATCTTAAAGACCTTATAAAACAAACGCCGGTGGATGAATTGCAAATAAACGAATACCCCTATGTAAGTTTCCGGATCAATGCAAATACATGGGTAGAAGCAACAGTAACCTACCTTGTAGAGCCAAAAAAAGCATCTGTGACACGCAGCAGGATTATAAAACAAGCCATCAATTCATTGCTTAAAGAACCAGAGAAAGTATTATTTCCGAAAGGCGACTCAAGGTAAAATGGTTTCGGGTAAGCCTTTTTGAAAAAGCGGAATCAATTATTTTAAAACTTCAATGAGCATACGCACTGCTTTTTCGGTATAATTTAATTGTATTGCTTGCTGGCTGCCTACAACAACTTGTGAGATATAAACGGCCCTGCATAAACCTGCTCACGATAAGCTGGCTGAAATTGTTCTATAAGCAAATTAAAATGTAACAAATATTCCCCAAAAGATAGGAGTTGTTTCAATTCGTCCCCAGGTAATTATTTCACAAAATTCAAAAAATAATACGCACTTTTTTAAAACCTGAGTTACATGGGCCAACTAAGTTAGATGTTTTAAGGACCATCATCCGATACATTCTTAATTTATAGCCTTGAATGTTGCCATCCATGAGGAAAAAACACAGGGAAAAGAAACCGACACTGGATAATTCATAAACTATAGCTTCACAATCGCGTAAAGCTAAAACTGGCACGCATTTTAGATTATCATTTACGTAAAATTTTTGATTATGCTTAAGTACGCCGTTATTTTTTTTGTAATAGCCATTATTGCAGCCCTATTTGGTTTTACAGGCATCGCAGCTGGTGCAGCTTCTATAGCAAAGGTTTTATTTTTTATTTTTCTGATATTGTTTTTGCTAACCATCATATTTGGAGCTAAAATTTTAGGAAAATAATTTTATCAGATAAGGTATTGTAGAAAGTTCTACACATTATAAAAAATTATATGAATAGTTTTAGTTCACTGTAGGTTGCTCTAATAAGCTTGATGGTGGCATATTTTTTTCTATCAATTTTAAAAAGATAGCTATGCAAGGAATTTTACGAACGTCTCCGGAAATTGAAGATAAAAAAATTCACGCCAGCATAACATATGAGATTTGTGCTTTTGTGGAAAAACCTTCTTTAAATTATCCGCAAAAAAAAGAAAACTCATCAATCCCTTTAGATAACATTAACGCCTCAGAATTATTTTCATTTTTTACTGCTGATATTATTAAAGAAAAAATAGTCTTTACGCGATGATTCACCACGTTTGAAATATAAGACCAAAACTTTCTTCCATTATAATATCTTTCCATTTATTTATAAGTTTTTTATACTCTTCACCAACAGGCATAATTTTTCTGTTCAGATCATACAGTCCGAGTTCATTAATATTTCCGGCATTATCGCGTAAGGCTGAATCCCAATCAACCTGGTGCAAGAGACTATACCACGTAAATCCTACTACAGGAACTCCATCATGCTTAAGACGATGAACATTGGCCCATTGCTTTATGAGCCATTCCCTGGAAGCCGGCATCTTAATATTAGTTTCCGTATGCATAATTGGCAACCTATAACGCCTATAATATTGACTCGTAATAACATAATAGCCGAATATTTCCCCGGCTGCCTGTGTCATGCCATCGGGATGTACAATGTGTTCGTTAGTTACGTAATAATCATTACCCATTATACAACGGGCCTTAACCTGGTTTTTTGCAAACCATTGAAATTCCTTAGGAGTCATGCCACTGCTAAGAAGATATTCATACATGGGCACGTTTAAAGGATATCCATAGGTAAGGTCAAGAGATAAAAACCGCTTTTGATTGAGAAATCTTGCCAATGCAGTTGCTTCAGGTTCTAACGCATGGAAATATTCGGAGGACTCGCTTTGAATAAAAGTAGCCTCAGGCTGTACTTTTAAAATTTCGTGCATGGCCATAACATTTGCCTTACATAGATATTTTAATGCATTAACAAATGCCTTGTCAGATTGCAACTTTTCATTCCACCAGCCATATTGCGCTGAAAATTGAGACGCTATAAAAATTTCGTTGATGGGAGTGTACAACTGCAGGTAGGGAAACCGATTTGCGAAGGCAGCTGCGTATTCTGCAAAATAAATTGGAAGATCCGGGTTTTGAAAGTTTCCTATCCAATCAGGAACACCAAAATGACATAAATCAACTATTGGTGTGATACCCAACTCTTTTAATTTGTTGAAGGTCTCATCTGCAAAATCCCATGAATATTTTCCAGGAGAGATATGGGTACTGTAATATGGTGGTCCATACCTCAGGTATTCAATATCAAGTTCTTTTACTAATTGAAAGTCCGTTTTCCAGTTCCGATAATGACCTGTTTTTTCCATTTCGTCAACCCTGAATTTACTTCCATCTGGTAACTCAATTGTAGGGTAACTATTTTCTATTCCTGTTGAAAACATGAATTTTGAACCTGACATATTATTAAACTATTTTTTCATCAAAAAACCGTTGGAGTGCTTTTTCGAAACAAGGCAGTTTAACGCCTTTACTACTTCTTAACGCACTATTTACCGGTCGTTTTGCAATCCAATTCATGTCTGTATTTGAACATTGTACAAGATTTTGATTTGAAATTCCCGCCCTGTTAGCAACTTCATATGCAAAATCTGACCAGGAAATACTTCCTTCATTAGATAAATGCCACACGCCTTTTTCATCATCAATTAAAAGATCAAGAGATGTGTTAACCAGGTCCGGAACGTAAGTTGGAGAAATAATTACATCATTTACCACTTTACAACATCTATTTTCTTTCAATGAATTAATTATTTGCATCGGAAAATTATAACAATCCCATGGCCCGAAAAAAGCGCTTGTACGAATAATTAACGATGATGGATTTGAATTTATTATAAGCATTTCGCCTTTTGCCTTACTCTTACCATAAATATTTAAAGGTTGAATACTATCTTCTTCAAGATAAGGTGAAATTTTATTTCCGTCAAAAACAAGATCAGATGAAAAACTCATTAACTTCACCCCTTCTTTCCTGCAACATTCTGCTAATAAAAAAGGCCCGGTTGCATTGATGCTAAAGCACTCTTCAATATCTGACTCTGCATCGTCTACTCTTACATAACCTGTGGCATTTATAACTGCCCACGGCTTGTAAAAATTAATTGCTTTTTGAATTTCATCTTCCCGGGTGATGTCAAGATGACTTCGTTCTAAAGCACAAAATGGAATAGATCTTTGTTTACAAATTATTTGCAAAGCGGTTCCTAATGTACCATTTTTACCGATGATAAGCAGAGGACTTGTAGAAGAATCTTTAAAGGAATGCGAACGCTTCATTTGAGTTTTATGCCACCACCCCTCCTCATTGATTAAAGGATGTTTGTATGTTCCTTTTGTGCTAAGAGAATAAATAAGTTTTGCCAATGCGGTTGGTCGTAATACATTGTTTCTAATGTCAAAAACACCTGACTCATAATTTTTATCTTCTTTGGTCAAAAGGCTATTCCAATCGAAAGCACCTAATAATGACCAGGCAGTCACGGCTTTTATATTTACTCCACTTCGGTTAAGACTATTACAAATATCCCATGCTTCTTTAAACCAACGTAACTGTTCTTCACGGGTACAATTTAAATGGACTTCAGTTAGTGCCATAGGCAATTGATAACGGCTCCATGCTTCCTTTAATAAATTTTTAAGACCAAAAGGTTTTATGCATCGTACTGCAGCTATATCCGCATAGACATGCCTGCCGTTTTTGCCGTGAGAAGATTCAGGATATATATGAATATTTTCATCGAGATAACGCTCGGAAGTAACATAATAATTTAGACCAATTATATCAGGAGGGCATGGATTTTATAAAAAAAATTCCAAACTTTGTTTTGAAATGCCTATTGAAGAAAAATAGTTCCAAAAAAAATGGTCTTGCTTAACTTTACCGCAAAGCAGGTCAAACGTGAGCCAGTGCCTTTTATTTTCAAATTCTGCCTGGTATTCTAATAACGAAGTGCTGTGCGTTTTAGCAAGATCTTCTGTTTGAACAAGTTTTGCTGAAGGATTAATTTTTCGAATAGCCTTCATAGATAGTACGACGCCCTTCATTTGATTAAGCAACATTTTAGCAAAGCTTAGAGCATTTTTGTGATGCGGATACCACAATCCATATAGACCACTAAAACGCGCAGTAGTAAGCGGTTCATTGACCGGTGTGTAATATTGTAGCCATGGAAATTCTTTAGCAACTTTGAAAGCATAGCGTGCAAGATGTTCTGCAAACTCTTCATTACAAAGGCGGGTAAAATGCGGACCACTTCCATGGTGAACCAAACCTGCAATGGGTACAATGTTATGGGTTCTTATTTTTTCAAGTTGCTTTTTTATCCATCGCCATTCCTTGTTATTTTTATTTAATTGATGATAACGTTCCCATAAAACCGGATAGCGTAAACCAGTAATACCCAGGGAAGCAAAATTTTCAATATCGTCTTCGCGGCTATAATGACCTGCATAATCAAGCTGATCGCGATATTTGTGTCCTATCCTGTTAATAGTACATTCAATTCCTCCCCATATCTCAGGACTGGAAAATTGGTTCTTTAATTCCATTTCCATGATATTCAATTTCAGGGGATGAAAGTATTTTTTTATAAAGCGTCAAGGCCTGCGCCACTACCTGGTCCATATTATAATACTTATAAGTAGCCAGACGGCCGGCAAAATAAACATCTTTTATTTTTGAAGCTAATAACTGGTACTTCCTGTACAATTCTGCATTTTCTGGTTTCGGAACAGGATAATACGGATCTCCATTATCTTTTGGATATTCATACACTATAGAAGTTTTAGAATGTTTCTGCCCGGTTAAATATTTAAATTCCGTTATCCTCGTATATGCATGCTCGTTAGGATAATTAATGGTTGCTGTGGGGAGGTATTTTTCTGCATCAATTGTTTCAAATTTAAAATCAAGGGATCGGTAAGGCAACTTGCCATAGCAATAATCAAAATAATAATCTATTGGCCCGGTGTATATCATTTTGCTGTAAGGAATTATATCTTTTATTTCCTTGTAGTCTGTATTCAACATCAACTTAATGTTTGGATGATTCAACATATTTTCAAACATTTTTGTATAGCCAAATAAAGGTATTGCCTGAAAAGTATCAGTGAAGTACCTGTCATCGCAATTGTTACGGGTGGGTATTCTTGCAGTAACAGATGCATCAAGCTCAGAAGGGTCAAGATTCCATTGCTTTTTCGTATAGCCTTTAAAAAATTTATTATATAATTCCCGCCCAACTTTATTTACAACGACATCTTCGGAGGTAATAATTCTTTCTTTTTTTTCTGCTTTTAATTCAAAAAATTCATCGACCTGTGCAGATGAAAGCTGAAGCCCATACAATGTATTAATTGTATTTTGATTTATTGGAACAGGAACCAGCATACCATCAACACTGGCAAGTACACGATGTTCATAATGCCTCCATTTTGTAAAATTGCTTAAGTATTCAAATACATCTTTACTATTAGTATGAAAAATATGCGGGCCATATTTGTGAACAAGGATCCCAACTTCATTATAAAAGTCATAAGTGTTTCCGCCGATATGATTTCTTTTATCGGTCAGCAATACCTTTTTTCCGGATTGTGCAAGACGTTCAGCTAAAGTTCCACCGGAAAGTCCTGCTCCTACAATTAGATAATCAAACATAAGCGTCTACTTTTTGAACATTGCCAGTTAATTTTTTTGCAAGGGCGTCATCTATTAAGTCAGTCATCTGGTGCCAGGTGTTATTCCAAGAGATATCAGCAAGAAATACATCCACTTCTTTAAGCCAGGTTTTTTTATTAGGGTTTGAAAAAATTATTTCTGCAGCATTAATAAAATCTTTAGCCGTGTCAGCAATATGAACCAAGCCTTTCTCACCATACGGGGTAATTACGTCAGTGATAGATGTAGAAATTACTGGCTTACCTCCTGCCAAATATTCCGGGGTCTTTGTTGGGCTTATATATTTGGTTGATTCATTCATTTCAAATGGAAGCATAGCAATGTCCCATCCGGAAAGATATAGCGGGAGTTCATTATAGGCTTTGCTTCCCAGGTAATGTATATTTTTTCTTTGTGGGAGTGTCGCTGGATCAATTTTTATGACGGGTCCAATCAATATAAAATGCCAGTCAGGACGCATATCAGCCATTTCCGCAATAAGCCTGATATCCATGCGTTCATCAATTACTCCGTAAAAACCGAGTCGCGGGTAGGGAATATTTTTTTGATCATCAGGTTGGGATACTTCGCTTCTCGCAGTAATAAAATGTGCTTTATCGATACTGCTCGGAAATGGATGAATGTTTTTATGAAGATGCTTTTTAGCTTCATAAAGAGAATACCCGCCAGTAAAAACGAGATCAGCTTTTTCAAAAAGTAAAGCTTCGTACTTTTTTAAATCAGGATGCGCAAATTTAAATGCTGATAATTCATCCATGCAATCGTAAATAATCAGTTTGGGGTGCAGGTGATCGCTATATTCTAAAGCCATTGGCGTGTAGTACCAAAGAATATAATGCGTGATATTCATAGCAGACATTAATGAGTCAATAAGCTTTCTAAGTGTTTCATTTTTTTGTTCCGGACATAATTCCCTCGAGAGGTATAATTTAATTACCGAGAGGCCATCTTCTTTTTGATCTTCAATGTCATAGTAATTTGATCTTCCATCCAGCAAAGACTCTTCAATTACAAAAACCCTGTTATACAATGCAAACCTTGTTAATAAATGCTGCGGTCTTTGATATACAAAATTCCATCGAATGTGATTAAAGCAAATTAGATCCATATTTAAATTTTAAAGGTTAATTAAATGATAAGACTACTATTATACATACTAATTTATATGCCAACTAAATATTACAACCCTGAGATTTTATTTGATTACCAATTAAATCTCCACTCATATTTAATGTGTATTAATGTACTCAATTCTATACAGCTTGTAGAAATATTACATCTAAAAAACTTCATTCATTCAAAAAGCAACCACTAATAACTGGCATACTTATTACATCTCATCATGAAACATATTTGTTAACCATTAAAATAAAAAAAATGAAATCAACAAAAACAAACCAGAACGGTACTAAATCCAACTCTAAAACCGGGGAAATAGAAAATGAAAATGCGCAGGGATTTCGCGAACTATTTGAAGATGAATTAAAAGATATTTATTGGGCAGAGAAAGCGTTGACTAAGGCCATTCCAAAAATGATCAAAAACACCACAACCGAAGAATTAGCTACAGCATTAGAAGATCATCTTGAAGTTACGAAGGGACAAGTTGATCGCCTGGAAAAAGTTTTTCGGTCGCTTGGTAAAGCCGCCCGTGCAAAAAAGTGTGAGGCTATGGATGGATTAATTAAAGAAGCTGAAGAAATTATGGAAAATACCCCCGAAGGGGTTGTAAGAGATGCGGGTATTATTTCGGCTGCTCAAAAAGTTGAGCATTATGAAATAGCGACTTACGGAACTCTTTGTGCATTTGCAAAAACTTTGGGTGAAAATGAATCAATGAATTTATTACAACAAACATTGGATGAGGAGAAAGAAGCCGATGAAACCTTAACTGAGATTGCAGAATCTTCGGTTAATCTGGAAGCAGAGTCAAATGCTTAGTGTAAACTAAAATAACAGGCTGTCACTTCAGGTCATGGCCTGTTATTTAAAATTCTGTGGAGACCCAGTCAAAATAGTAGCAGGTTTCCCAGTGCCTATACGTAGGGAATGTACAATTTTGTTTAGACAGGTAATATAAATTAAAAGGATGCTATATTTTATAAACATCATGATTAGAAAAGTTTGTTGATTGATCTGTTAAGTGATATACGCGAATATGTTTACAAGTAACAACAACTGAAGTTTATGTCCTCTTTCAATACAATTATATAATTTCTTTATGAAAAAAAATAGCAATAACCGGAAACATACCTTTTTTGAACGCCTTGCCGCCAAAGCAACTATCGCTACCGGTAGTACTGCCGCAATAATTATCGCGTTTGGCAGTATACTAATTTGGGCAATTTGCGGCCCGGTATTTCATTATTCAGAAACCTGGCAGTTAGTAATTAACACCGGAACTACTATCATTACTTTTTTAATGGTTTTTCTAATTCAAAAGTCTCAAAATAAAGAATCGATGGCCGTACAGATGAAATTAAATGAACTGATCGCGGCGCATCAATTTGCAAGTAATCGCCTGGTAGATGTGGAAGATTTGACAGAAGAGGAATTGAAAGTAATCAAAAATTATTATAGTCGACTGAAGACTAAAGCGCAGCGGGAAGGGTCGTTGCAAAAATCGCATTCAATAGATGAAGCGGACAAAATGCATGAAGTATAAAAAGATCACGGTGCGAAATTTAAAAAACATAAATTCAAAATCATAAAATAAAAATAATGGCAAAAGCAGCTAAAAATATCGCATCGGGGGATTTGACCGGGGATGCGCTCAAAGTGAAAAACCGGGATGAAATCGGTGACCTGGCCTTATCATTTAATGAAATGGCTGATAATCTCCACACGATCATTCGAAAAGTTGA
>CBIGQT010000035.1:0-11490 GCA_966191655.1 uncultured Ginsengibacter sp. | reverse complement strand
TTCATATTTTGTTTACCAGCATTTTTTCCATACATCAGGATTCTCAGTCGAAAAAACAATTGCGGTTTTGCCTTTTGAAAATGTGGGGGGACCGGATAGAGAAGAATATGTGTCCGATGGCATTACACAGGATATTATCAATAACCTTTCAAAAATTTCTTCATTGCAAAAAGTGATTGGCTGGTTTTCGGTGAGGAGTTTTAAGAAAACAACAAAATCGCTTAAACAAATTGCTGATGAATTGGGCGTAGCTGCTATACTTTCCGGTACGATGCAAAAGCATGAAGGCAAAGTTCATATTATTGCTGAACTGGTTGAAATAAGCACCAATAAACGATTATGGGGCGATGATTTTGAATATGACAGTAAAGACATTTTATCAATTCAACCAAAAGTGGCCCGGGAGATAATCTCAGCACTCAAAGTGAATCTTACACCCGAAGAAAAAAAGAATCTTACAAAAAATTATACGGATAACCCCGAAGCTTATAAATTATATCGCAAAGGTCTTTTCTTTTGGAATAAAAGTAATGGGGTCTACTTTGACAGTGCTGAACTTTATTACAAAAAGGCTCTTGACATTGATCCGGAATATGCATTGGCCTATTCCGGCTTAGCCAATCGTTACATTTTCTTTAAACTGCCAAGCCAGCTTGAAGGTATTCCAATTGCGAAAATGTATGCTAATAAGGCTTTGTCTCTGGACAGCAATCTCAGCGAAGCAATAACTACCTTAGGATTTATTCAATCTAATTTTGATTATGATTGGGCAGAAGCTAAAATCACATTGGAAAAAGCTATTAGGCTTAATCCTAATTATTCCGAAGCTCATCTCTTTTATGGTAATTTATTACAGTATACCGGTGAAAGTACAGAGCGGGGAATTCAGGAAGTGAAAAGGGCACTTGAGCTTGACCCACTTAATACCCGGTTCAACTGGATATTAGGGAGAAATTATTACCTGGCCCGTCAATATGACCTGGCTGAAGAGCAACTGAAAAGAACGCTTAATCTTTATCCCGATCATCTTTATACGAAAGAGACTCTTATCCTTGTATATTTGGAAGAAAAAAAATTCACCGAAGCCTTCGGATTGATCAGGCAACTTCCCCCAATTTCATATACTTTTGGTCCAGATCAAATTTACAGTCTATGTTATGCCTATGCCGTTTCCGGCGACGCCGTTCAGGCAAAGTCAGTACTGGAGAAAATAGTAAAAGAATATCCTGATCAAAACCCTCTTATGTTGGCATACATTTATATAGCTCTCAAAAATTATGATGTGGCACTAAACATGTTAGACTCAGCATATAAAACAAGGCACATCCAATTGTATTGGGTAAAGGTTGATCCAATTTTAGATCCAATCAGAAATGAACCACGATTTAAAGAGTTGATAAAAAAGATGCATTTAGATTGAGCCCCTTTCCTGAAAAATTAGTTTTATTTTAGAAGTACATTTCATCTTACTTAGTTTTCAACATGCAACCAACCAGGCGCCTTGCTGCAATTTTATTTACTGACATTGTTGGTTCTACAGCTGTGATGCAGAAAGATGAGCAAGCAGCATTATTATTGAATAAGCGATATGTTGCCGTTTTAAAACAATGTGTTTTATTACATGGCGGGGAAATACTAAATGATTATGGCGATGGAAGTCTTTGCACATTTAGCAGCGCTACAGAAGCTCTGCGCTGTGCAATTGAAATGCAGCAAAAATTTCAACACGAGCCAAAAGTCCCATTGCGTATAGGCGTACACGTTGGTGAAATATTTTTCGAAGATGAAAAAGTACTGGGTGATGGAGTAAACATCACTTCACGAATTCAATCGTTAGGAGAAGCAAACACTATTCTTTTTTCCAAAGAAATATTTGATAAAATCCGTAATCAATCCGAATTTAAATCTATTCTCGTTGGTTCATTCGAATTTAAAAATGTGGAGGAACCAATGCAAGTATTCGCATTAAGTAATGACGGATTGAAAGTACCTGAAAAAAAAGAAATCAGCGGAAAGCTAAAAGAGCCTCATAAAAAATCTTTCAGAAAAAAGTGGATAGTCTTTCTGTCAACAATAATAGTTTTAGCTGTTGCAATATTTTTTATCGCGAATTATCTAAAAGACAAAAAAGGATTTACAGGTAGTGACAAATCAGTAGTTGTATTGCCATTTGAAAATTATACAAATGACCCGGACCAGGATGGTTTAATTAATGGAATAACGGAAGAAATCACTACCCAACTTGCTAAAATATCTGATATAAAAGTAATAGGGAGAACATCTGCAGTTCTTTATAAAAAAAGCAAAAAGCCACTAGACCAGATTGGGAATGTGCTTGGTGTTTCTGCTTATCTTGAAGGAAGTGTACAAAAAATAGGCAATGAAGTCCGTATTACGGCGCAGTTAATTGATGCTAATACGCAAGAGCATATTTGGGCTGATCGTTATGACCGGGATTTGAAAGATATTTTTTCAATGCAGAGTGAGGTTGCTGAGCAAATCGCCAACCAGTTACATGCTAAACTCACCGAAGAAGAAAGAAGCAGAATAAATAAAAAGCCAACGGATAATATAGAGGCATATAAGTTTTATCGCAAAGGCCGGTTCTTCTGGGATCAGCGAACAAAAGCCAGTTTCGATAGTGCAGAAATTAATTATAAAAAAGCTATTGAACTTGATCCTGATTATGCCTTGGCATATTCCGGCCTGGCCGATCTATATATATATAATCTAAAAGGAATGTCGCAATTAGAAGCTGTCCCTATAGCAAGAGACTATGCCTCAAAAGCATTGTCGTTGGATAGTACTCTTAGTGAGCCTTTAACAACGTTAGGCTTTATACAATCCGCGTTTGATTATGATTGGTCAAAAGCAAAAGTTACATTGGAAAAAGCAATAGCTCTTAATCCCAATTATCCTACGGCTCATTTATTTTATGGAAACTTATTGCAATATACCGGCGAAAGCGCAGACCGGGGAATTAATGAAATAAAAAAAGCGCTGGCACTAGATCCACTTTCAGTTAATCTGAATTATGTGTTGGGAAGAAATTTCTATTGTGAAAGAAAATATGATTCAGCTTATGAGCAACTAAAAAAAACACTTGCACTTGATTCTGGCTTTAATCTTGCAAAGGGTAATCTTATCTATGTTCTTTTGGAAAGAAAAAATTATACTGAAGCATTTGAACTAATTAAACAACTTCCGGAGTCTCCGGTTGCAATTGTAAATTATTACCAGGGCGCCACTCTAAGCTATGCATATTCTGTTTCAGGGGATAAAATCAAAGCTCAAACAGAACTGATGAAAACTTTAGCCGAATATCCTTCTCAGTCCCCTTACAATATTGCCCGCGTTTACCTATCGCTTAACGATTATAACGAGGCATTGAATTATCTGGAAAAAGCCTATGCACAAAAGGATATCTGGATGTATATTTTAAAAGTAGATCCCACCTTTGATCCAATCAGAAGCGAACCGCGATTCAAAGAATTGATGAAAAGGATGAGACTGGAATAATTGAACTTTTCTTCATTAAATCAATATTTATGATTGTTCTTGTTGATTTATCCCCCACCCCCATTTTAAAAATTCGGGAAATGCTTTTCCCCAGGTGGCCACATCATGTTTACCATCTTTTAATTCAATATAACGGATATCCCTATCCGCAGAATATCCTTTCTTAATAAGTTCGTCAATAAGGGAAACAGTATCATCAATTGAATCTATTATGCCATTATTATTTCTATCAGCGATTTCATCCATTGTTCCTGTCTCAAAAAAAAATTTTAGCCAGGGATAATAATTTCCCTCTCTAACCTGTACCTGCATAATCCTGTCGTTGTCTTCATCAAATGCAGGGTCATCCTGGCTCACCAGCCGCCACCATAATGACCCGCTGAATACCCCCACATTTTTAAATTCTTCCGGATGGTTCCAAACAATATCCAATGCACTTAAACCACCCATAGAAAAACCACAAAAAGATTTTTCTTTAAAAGATGGAAGTGTATAATTTGTCCTTATGAACGGAAGCAGCTCTTCAAAAATAAATTGCTGGTATAAAGCGGCTTTGGTTCCTCTTCCTTTATAATCGAGGAATTTTGCAGTACCATATTCATTTCTGCGATCTATACCACAACTTATCCCTACACAAAAGATTGGTTCAATTTCCCCGGCATCATATAAGTCTGAAAGTATTTTTTCAAAGTTCATTATTTCAAGATCCTGCCCGTCGTTAATTAATAATAAATTCATTTCTTCCGGCGCAATATGCTCCGAAGGAAAATAAATGCTTAATGTAACTTCTCTTTTTAAAAGTGTTGAAGGCAAAATGTGTGTTTCAGCAGTTATTAGCTTTGCTATTTTGGTTTTCATATTCCGTCAAAAATAAATAAAATAGATTTCAAAAAAGTAAAATAGAAAAATCAGTTTGCTATTCTGAAATTTTATTTTACTAAATTGAGATTGAAAAAATCATTTCGAAAAATTACTTCATTTGTAGCAATACATCCCATCATTCAAAAAAAATATATGAAAAAAATAGGCATCTTATTCGGAAAGGAAAGGAGTTTCCCTGAAGCTTTTATTGAAAGAATTAACAGTAAAAATATTGATGGAATTACGGCAGAGCCTGTTCATATTGACAAAGTAATGCAGGGCGAAAGCAGCGGCTATGCTGTAATTGTAGATCGTATCTCGCAGGATATCCCTTTTTACCGTGCCTTTTTAAAAAATGCTGCATTGTGCGGCACAGCCGTCATTAACAATCCTTTCTGGTGGAGCGCCGATGAAAAATTCTTTAATAATTGCCTGGCAACAAAAATAGAGGTGCCTGTTCCCAAAACAGTAATTCTTCCTTCCAAAAGTTTACCGGCAGACACCAGTGAACAATCTTTCAGTAATCTTGCCTATCCTTTGGATTGGGAAAGTATTTTTAGTTACATCGGTTTTCCTGCATACATGAAACCCCATGCCGGCGGTGGATGGAAGAACGTTTATAAAGTAAATGATCCGCAGGACCTTTTTAACAAGCATGCAGAAACAGGAGAACTGATAATGATGTTACAGGAAGAAATTTTCTTTGATGAATATTATCGCTGTTATTGCATTGGCGGAAAGTATGTTCGCATAATGCCTTATGAGCCACGCAATCCGCACCACCTGAGATATGTGGCTGATTTTAAGCCTGATGAAGAACGATTGAAATTAATGACTGATATCGTTTTACGAATCAATAAATATTTAGGATACGATTTCAATACCGTTGAGCTGGCCTTGCGTAATGGTGTGCCTTATGCAATTGATTTTTGCAATCCGGCGCCTGATGCAGAAGTTACCAGCGTGGGAAAAGAAAATTTTGACTGGGTGGTAGAAACTGCAGCAACGTTTGCCATTGAAAAAGCACAATCTTATGAAGAAGGAAAAGATAATTTAACGTGGGGAGAATATGTAAGAAGAAGCGCTGACGGGAAAAAATTGTATTAATTGACAATGGATAATTTTAAAGAACTTCTTACTTATAGCTTTAAATTGTTAATCATAATTCTAAATTCATAATTCTAAACATGTCCGGCATTTCTTATAAACATTTTACTCTTGGTATAGAAGAAGAATACATGGTGATTGATCCAGTAACACGTGAGCTTAAAAGTCATGAACAAAAGATTGTACAGGAAGGAGAAAAAGTTATTAAGGATAAAGTGAAAGCAGAAATGCATCAGGCCGTTGTGGAAGTAGGTACCGATATTTGCCAGGACATTGATGAAGCCTTTGTAGATGTCGCAACGTTGCGCAAAACAATCAGTGCTATTGCAGACAGTCTTGGCTTTTGGGTTGGCGCTTCAGGTACACATCCGTTCAGCCACTGGGAAAGCCAGCTAATTACAAATCATGCACGATACGATGCAATAGTAAACGAATTGCAGGAGGCTGCCAGAAGCAATCTCATTTTTGGTTTACATGTGCATGTAGGAATGGAGACCAGGGAAATGGCCATTCACATCGCTAATTCTGCACGATATTTTCTGCCACACATTTATGCACTTAGTACCAACTCACCTTTTTGGGAGGGAAGACTGACGGGCTACAAATCGTTTCGCACAAAAGTTTTCGACAAGTTCCCACGGACAGGCATACCCGATTTTTTTGAAAGCATAGAGTCGTATGACAACTATGTAAAACTTCTCGTAAAAACCAATTGTATTGACAATGCAAAAAAGATATGGTGGGACCTGAGAGTACATCCCTTTTTTAATACCGTGGAATTTCGTATATGCGATGTGCCTATGACCGTTATGGAAACCATAACTATCGCTGCCTTGTTCCAGGGTATTTGCGCCAAGCTTTATAAGCTTAGGATGCAGAATCTCAATTTTATTATTTACCCGCGGGCACTCATCAATGAAAATAAATGGCGTGCAGGCCGCTATGGTATTGAAGGGAGTATGATTGATTTTGGTAAGGAAACAGAAGTAAATACAAGAGTACTCATTTATGAGCTACTGGATTTTATTGATGATGTGACCGGAAATCTTGGGATACGCAATGCCGTTAGTAATGTACATAAAATGCTTGAAGAAGGCACCGGCGCTGACCGTCAATTAAAAGTGTATGGGCAAAACAACAGTCTTCCCGCCGTTGTAGATTATATTCATGAACAATTTTTGGCCGGATTGTAGAAGCATGTTGCTAAATTACGGGATTGATATTCTACAACCGGAAATTGCCTGTTGAATATATTAAGCCTTATGGTTCATCACCAACAAGTTTGGCAAATCATTTGATAGACAGTGTTTATAAAATTAATACTATGAACACTTCGTCACTTGCAGCAAATTTTTTAAAGGAAATTGAAGCTGAATCAATTGCTTCAAGAAAGTGTATCGAAAGAATTCCGGAAGCAAAATTTGATTTTAAACCACATCCCACATCATTATCTATGGGCTATCTTGCTTTACTCGTGGCAGAAATACCGCGATGGATTACAATAATGATAGAAGACAACGAAATAGATTTTGCAACATTTAAACATGCTGAAATTAAAAGCACAAAAGAATTAGTTGCTCATTTTGATGAAAACATGAAAAGTGTGCGTGAAGCGTTACAAAATGTGTCTGACAAGGATCTGGATAAAATGTTTCATTTAAAAACTAACGGACAGATTATCTTCTCTCAAAAAAATTCAGAATATATCGGGCCTACTATTAACCATTGGGTGCATCATCGTGGACAGCTTACAGTTTATATGCGAATAAGTGAAATTCCTGTCCCATCTATTTATGGTCCATCAGCTGATGATAAACAGTTTTAATTTTTATGATTGCTACTTATAAAAAACGGATAAATGGTGATATGTTCCTTGATCATTGGGAAGAAAATGATATGACGCAGGTAATACAATCTTTGTAAAAAATATTAATGAAAACAAAAACCATATTTATAACCGGGGCAACTGATGGGATTGGAAAGCTTACTGCTATTGATTTCGCAAAACAAAATAAAGATGATACCATACTTATTCATGGAAGAAATAAAAATAAGCTTGATATAGTTGCTGAAGAAATAAAATCAGCAAGTGGCAACCAAAACATCGAAAGTTATACAGCAGACTTTTCTTCGATGAATGACGTTCGGCGTCTCTCAAAAGAAGTGTTGGCAAAACATAACGAAATTGATATTTTAATTAATAATGCGGGAGCAGGTTTTACTGCACCGCGTTACGGTAAAGATGGAACAGAAAACAGGTTTGCGGTAAATTATCTTGCGCCTTTTCTTTTAACTAACCTGTTATTAAGTGCAATAAAAAAAGCAGCGCCCTCACGCATTATAAATATTGCCTCTGCCGGCCAGTCTCCCATAAATTTTAAAGACGTTATGCTTGAAAAAAACTTTGATGGAGTTACGGCCTATACACAGAGCAAGCTGGCTCTTATTATGTTTACAATTGATCTCGCCGATGAACTAAAGAGTGATAATGTTACTGTAAACAGTTTACATCCCGGAACTTACCTTGATACAAAGATGGTAAATGAGGCAGGCATTAAGCCTCATGGCGCCGCACAAAGTGGCGCTGATGCAGAAATATATCTTGCAACATCGCCGGAGTTAAAAAATACTACCGGAAAATATTTCAATGTAAAGAATGAAGCTATAGCAAATGCGCAGGCGTATAACGCAACTGCAAGAAAACAATTAAGAGATTTGAGTTTAAAACTCACCAATCTTAATTAAACAATGTAAAAATTGTTTAACCAAATCAACCATTTGAAAACAGTTTAGAATATTTACAGTTTTACAAAAAAATCAACTCCGCCAATTCACGTACTTCTACTATAATTTCAATATGATCTTGCAAATAAAATAAATGTTTTATACTTTTATACCAACACAAGAACATCTGCCTTCATCCCACTATCTTTTCTAAAACTATCAGCTCACTTAATTACGTTATCGCTTAGACGATAATTCTCAACAAATGTAATTTTTTAGCAGTAATCCCTTATTTCCCGTATATCTGAACAAAGTATTTAACAGAATATTTTGTAATAAGATTAATACAATTTCCGTACCTGTGAGTCTGAATACTAAATGACTTTAAATTAAAGATTATGGAAACTAATTTTACACAACAGGAAATTTTATTAGTAACGGGAACAAGTTTTACATCTGGCAAATTTTGTGAAACTGCTGATGGAATAAGCTATAATCATCTTTCTGAAAAAGAAAAACTGGAAGTGGCTTGCTGGAATGGGCTTCTGCCTACAATGCTTCCCGAAATATTTAAACAATATTCATCAAATAAAAAATTATACCTGTGGGAAATCCGGGAAGGCGCCTCTTTTATAGAACTCGAACTGGGAGAGCAATATATGGAATTTGAAAAAAGATTTTCAATAGACCCGTATTCGTTTTTACCTATGCGCATACTTTCATGATTACCCTCTTAAAAAAATATTTAGAAAATTTTCTTTTCTGCTGTTATAAGCTGCATGGCTTTTATAATTAATTTATATTTGCCCGATGAATTTAAATGAAAAACAAAGCTTACGCATCGCCATTTTAGATTTGTACAAAGGAGAAAAAAACCAGGGCATGAGAGGTATCCGGCAAATCATCAAACAATTTGGCGAAATCAATCAACTGAATATTGAACTGGATGAATTTGACGTACGGCAAAAAAATAGTGTGCCTGATCTCAGCTATGATATTTACATAAGTTCGGGTGGCCCAGGCAGCCCATTGGATAGTGAAGGATCTGAGTGGGAAAAATATTATTTCGAATGGCTCAGCCAGGTAGAAGACTGGAATGCTGATGCAATGCAGTTGCAAAAAAAATATGTATTTTTTATTTGCCATTCTTTTCAGTTGGCATGCCGGCATTGGCAGCTTGCTACAGTGTGTGCCAGAAAATCCACCTCATTCGGGGTATTCCCCATTCATCTTTTAGAGGAAGGAAAAGAAGAACCTGTGTTTGAAGGAATGGCTGACCCTTTCTATGCAGTAGACAGTCGCGACTACCAGGTAATTGAACCAAGAATGAATATATTATACAAAGGAGCAAAAGTATTGTGCATCGAAAAGGACAGGCCGCATGTTCCTTATGAAAGAGCCATTATGGCCATTCGTTTCAATGATTACTTTATAGGGACTCAATTTCACCCGGAAGCAGATGCAGTGGGCATGAGCATGTATTTACAAACAGAAGAAAAAAAGAAAACTGTTATTGAAAATCATGGAGAAAAAAAATGGAAATCTATGATTGAACAACTGAATGATCCGGATAAAATTTTGTGGACATACGCTCACATACTTCCTAATTTTTTAACTATTGCACTCAACACCCTCCAGTTGGTTTCAGCGTAAGGTTAATTATCTGTCTTAAAAAAACAGGATTTCTATTTTTGTATTAAAGAAGGCATTTTTAATTTTCTTATCTTTCTTTCAGAAAAAATTAAAATGTTATGATACCCGAACTAAGGGAACAGTTTAATAAAAATTTTACGCAGGAAAAATATACAGATTTTTTAAAAGATCTTGACAGCAAACATCCCGGCGATATTGTATTTCGCATCGCTGAAACACCCCTGTTTATTCCGAAGGATTTCACAAAAAAAATGCTGGATGCGTGCGAAACAATTGTTGATTTTATAAAAGATCCCGGCTTTAAAAAACTTACCGATCGCGCTATTCCTTTGGGAGAAAATGTTCCCAACGAAAATGATCATTCTCATTTTATTGCATTCGATTTTGGCATTTGCGAAAATGAAAATGGTGAGCTTGAGCCGCAACTTATAGAGATGCAGGGGTTTCCTTCGCTCTTTGGATTCCAGGTTTATTACCCGCAGGTTGTGGAGAAACACTTTGCCATTCCATCAAACTTCACTCATTATTTAAACGGATATAACAGTGACACGTACGTGCAATTTTTAAAAGAAATAATTATGGGTAATTATAACCCGGAAAATGTTATTCTTCTTGAAATAAAACCGCATGAGCAAAAAACAAGAATTGATTTTTATTGCACGCAGGATTATTTACATATCCCGGTTGTTTGCCTTACGGAATTAATACAGGAAGGAAAAAAGTTATTTTATAAACAAGATGGAAAAAAAATTGAAGTAAAGAGGATTTATAACCGCATCATTTTTGACGAACTAACACAAATAAAAAAAGATCTTGGCAATGTGGTTGATATCACCCGGCCTTTGGATGTTGAATGGGTTCCGCATCCCAACTGGTTTTATCGCATCAGCAAATTCACTTTACCTTTTATAAACCATCCTTATGTTCCTGAAACATTTTTTTTGAACGAAGTGAAGCAACTTCCTGGTGATCTCGAAAATTTTGTTTTAAAACCGTTATTTTCTTTTGCAGGCCAGGGCGTAATTATCGATGTTACAAAGGATGATATAGATAAAGTGGTCGATCCTGAAAACTGGATATTGCAACGAAAAGTGAAGTATGCAGATGTAATAAAGACGCCAAACGTACCTGCAAAAGCAGAAATTAGAATTTTTTATTTTTGGAAAGATGGAATGGAAAGACCCGTTGCCGTTACTAACCTTGCAAGGCTTAGTAAAGGAAAAATGATTGGCGTGAGATATAACATGGATAAGGATTGGGTAGGTGGAAGTGTTTGCTATTTTGAAACTTAATTGATTGTTTGTTTAGCTGCCAGCCTGATTAAACAAAGGCATGCATTGTAATATTTTATTGAATTACAAAAAATCATATCTTTAATTTTCTCTGATAGCTAACCTAATTCTTTCATCTATTTATTATATAAAAGTTTTTGCAGGAAATAAAGAAATATAGTGAAGAAGAACTTGTATACCTATTGAAAGGCAGGGATCAATCCGCATTTTCATATTTGTACGATAATTATTCTGCAGCCTTATATGGTGTTATCTATAAGATGCTTGAAAACCGTGAGCTTGCTGAAGATGTATTACAGGAGGGCTTTGTAAAAGTGTACAAAAACCTGCACCA
>CBIGQT010000034.1:0-11623 GCA_966191655.1 uncultured Ginsengibacter sp. | reverse complement strand
CCCGATATTGCTTGGATGATATACATACCTGAAGCAAGATTTTCAACATTTATTGAAATGGCATTTCCCTGCATGGCGGGGGATTCAATTTTATTGATAACATTACCTGAAGCTGTTAATATTTTTATTTTTACCGGCTTTAGGTTATTGCTCAAATTTAATAGCAACTTATTTAAAACCGGATTAGGTGAAACAATTATGGGCTTGTTACCTTCGCAGCTTAATGCTAATATTTTAAAATAGGTTTCCCTTCCATCCAGGTCTGTTTGTTTAAGCCGATAGTATGTTTCGTTTTGAAACGGATGCGGATCAGTAACAGAATAGGAATTTCCGCCGGTATTATTAGAAACAACATTGATGACAGACAATGTTTCAAAATGTGCTCCGTCTTTGCTTCGTTCTACTGTAAAAAAATGGTTGTTGATTTCTGAAGTTGTGGTCCATTGAATATTACCGTAGCCATTTACACAAATAACTTTATAAGCGCTGAGTTTAACCGGTAACGCACCATTGTCCTGTACACAAAAGTCAAAAGTTGCGCCTACGCCTGTGCCTGTGGTCCAGAACCTAATTGAATACTTGCTGCCTGGTGTCAGGCCGTTTATTACCTGGTCGCCATTTCCGGATGCAATATCATTGTCGCAAAATACAGAAGAGGGATCAACACAGGGGCCATTAATTATCTCCATTCCAATATCTGCTGTGCCCAGTGTTTCCAATACGGCGTTGCTTATACTTATTGTAATAGAAGAAGAAGTTGGGGTAAAGTTGTACCATATATCATCATCTGTATCACCCTTACAGGATGACGAAAATGGAGACGCAGTTGCATTTATCGTGCTGGCGGTAGTTGGTGTTGTGCAGCCTGCTCCCACATTGATAGAAAATTGGCAATCATCATTGACGAGTGCCTGCCCCTTCAATATTGTTAAAGAAACTGTGCTGAAGAAAAAAATGAAACCAGGCAGTATAATTTTTTTCATGATTAAAATTTTTTCCGATTGATAACGTTGGTTGAAAATCCAGGCCGGTATCTTTTTTTATTGCTTAGTTTAATACCAACTCTTTTAGCCTTTCCCCCATACAAAAGGACAGTTAATGACAAGAAATTTCCTGACCTGAATGTTGTGAGCGAAAATCCTGCTCTGCTGCATCGCTGCACACCTGCGAAGAGGCCGCCGGTTTATCCGCAGTTGCAAATGCCTGGCAGGTTTTACATTCAGTTTCGGTAGTATCCTCTTTTTTCTTTTCGCAACTTTGAAATGAAATAGCAAAAGCGCAGAATACAATTGCCGTTAAAAATGAATTTATTTTTTTCATGATTAAATTTTTAAGGAATATGATTATTTTTCTAGTGTAAAGTTGGCGTTGCAGCCTGATGATTCCTTTACCCTTTAGGGTAATTTTTTTGACATAAAAGTGAGTGGAGAAGATGGTAATTCTAAAAAACTATTTCATCATTAATTCCCTCAATCGCACGATGGCTGACGTTCTGGAGGCAGCATCCATTTTGAGGTAGGCGCTGTTGATATGTTTTTTAACAGTATTAACTGATACAAAAAGCGCATCTGCAATTTGCCTGTTGGTAGCACCGTCATAAATTAATTTCAACACATCAAACTCTCTTTCACTTAAAGCGCTTAGAAGATGTTTATTTATTTTCTCAAGGCTTATTTCCAAAAGCCCTTTTTTATTCGCCTGTGCAAAATTGGATACCGCTATTGCAAGCGTGGCTAAAATGGTATTTTCATTAAATGGTTTTACAATGTAGCCCCAGGGTGTAACGGTTTTTGCTTTTTCAATAGTTTCCCTGTCGGCATAGCTGGTAAGAAAAACAAAAGGCAAATGATAGCGTGCATTAATGAGTTGTGCAATGTCTATTCCGTTCATTTCACTTTCAAGATTGATATCTAAAATAACCGCATCAGGCAGATCGTTTTCCAAAATTTTTTTCGCTTCCTCATCATCATAAGCAATGCCGCTAACTTTAAAGTCATTGTTGTTCAGATACTGGGCAATGTTTTCAGCAATTACCGGTTCGTCCTCCACAATCAATACCCGTATCTCACTCATGGTTGTTTCATTTATGCTATCAAGCAAATTTTATTTTTTTGATATGAAGCAATATACAGGCGCCGTTATCATTATACACTTCCAGCCGGGCTTTTAATTTTTGTGCAAATGCCTTTATTAATTTATAACCAAATGATTTTGTTTGCCACACATTTAGCCCGTTAGGAAATCCACTTCCATTGTCATGTACTTTCAACAACAATTCTTCATCCGATTTTTTTAGGGAAATCTGCAACGTTCCTTCATTCGTTTTATTAAAAGCATATTTAAGCGAATTGGTGATAAGTTCATTTAAGACAAGTCCTATCGGTATCACCATATCCACATCAAGTGACAGAGGATCTATATCTGTTTTCAGTTTTATTCTGTTTTCGCCTGCGTTGTACGATTGCAAAAGGCTTTGCACCAGCTTATTAATGTAGCCGGGCATATCTATTCCCCTTATATTTTCTTCCCTGTAAAGATTTTGATGTATGAGCGCCATGCTATACACCCTGTTACGGCTTTCTTTTATGGCTTCTGAAGCATGCTTGTCGTCTATGGTTAATGACTGCAAATCCAGAAGGCTTGAAATAACCTGCAGGTTATTTTTTACGCGATGATGAATTTCTTTCATCAGCATTTGCAAATCATCAGCCTGTTTTTGAATAAGATTGTTTTTTGATTTTTGCCTTCTGTACATTGAAAAAATAACAGCGCCTAAAACAATAAACAAACCGAGACCGGATAATAAGTAGATGCGAAGCTTTTTTTCGTTAGCAAGTTTTTCCTTTTGTAAGTGATTCTCACTGGTTATAACATTGCTTAGTTTTTTTTCGTCGTTTAACTTACCCTGCTTATAGTTATTTTCGCGTGCCAGGGCATCATTCAGCAACTTTGCTTGTGCAAGATTAGAATCTTTCAAAAGATTTTGCAGGGCGAGATTTTGCCGGATACTTTGCTCATTCTGGAGCAAAAGCGCTTTTAATTTATTTTCGTTGTTCAGTTGTTTTATCTCGTCCTTTGATGCTTCAAGAGAAACGAGGCCTTCAAGGTTAGCGAGCTTCGTTACATTATCGCCGGTATAAAAAAGTGAAAGTTGCCTGTTGTATTTTTTATAGGCGTCATACGCTTTGTAGATATCGCCCTGCTCAAAATAAGCCGTGGCCATATCGTTATAAATAATAATTAAAAGTTCGGGGAAAGCATTGTGCTTAACAATGGCCAGTGCAGAATCATAATGAAACCTGCTTATGTTTTCCTGTTTTTTTGCCAAATAATAATTCCCCAAAAGTGTTTGATACCGGATAAGCAAATTAGCGTCCTGGAAATGATTTTTGTTCTGCTCAAAAAAAAGCAGCTCTTGTTCTGCTTCTTTTATTTTTTTTAATCGTATTAAAGAAGCCGTTCTTGTGAATTGCGCCATGTACATATCTGTGGCAAAATTTAATTTTTGTGCCGAACTAAAAGCAATGTTTGCAAAAATTAATGAACTATCAAATTTGCCAAGCTGGTAGTAAATTTGACTAAGGTTGGCTGCTACTCTGACAATTCCCTTATCATCGTTCAATTCTTTTTTTATTTCGAGTGCCTTTAAATAAACTTCAGTATTTCGCTGAAAATTTTGGAACGCACCATAAATCAAACCCAGGTATTCATTTGCTTCGCCGGAAAGTTCCGGTAATTTATATTCTTTACTTTTCTTTACCACATCTACAAAATTTTCAGCAGCCCTGCTGTAATTGCCCCGATAATATTGAGACTTGGCGAGGCCTAAAATTGCATAAACAATTTCTGGCTGTGCAGCTGTTTCATAAAATAAATCGGCGGCCCTTCCAAAATTTGGTAAAGCCCTGTTGTATATATTTAGCGAAAAGTAAATATCGCCAATAGCGCAAAACGCTTTAGCCTGCAAAAAATTATTTTGTATGGCTTTTGCATTATTGGCTGCTTCTCTTAATGACGTAAGGGAATAAGCCGTATCTTTTTTTCCGGTTATTTTTCCTGCTATTATTAATTTTTCAATGCGGTTTATGGAATCGGAAAATTGATTGTCTTTAGCGGCTACATTGTTGTTTACATGTTGAGCATTTACGCCGGGAATCAGCAATAATAAAAGCATCAAAAGGGTTAGCCTGTTCATACTTGTAATTTATATTATTGGCCAAGCACAAGTAATACAACGCAAATTAAGAATGTACGTTTTCAAATTACAAAGTTGAACTATTAATACTAAAAACAAATTTTTCCTTATCGTTCTTTTTTAATTTAAAAGAGGGGGAAGTATTAAAATCTTTTATTGGCAAAATTTCTGCAGGAACATTTATATTTAAAATCGTTTTTGCAAAACTTATAAATCCTGATATATCTTTTTTTGTCGTTGGCAAACCAATAGATATACGAACCGCTCCTCTCAATTTTCCCATGTATTGTATCATATCAAAATAATCTCCATGTTCCCGGCTGGTAAAAAAACTTTGCAATTCGCTTGCTGAAATTCCGTGATTGGTTTCATCAATTCCCGGATTACAAAAGCATCCCGTGCGAAGCGATATCATTTCAGCATTTGCGCGGTCTTCTATAAATTGGAACGGGAATAGTTTGCCATTAGCATCAAGAAAATTTATTAAAAATGTACCACCACGGTTAGTGGTATTGGAAGGCCCATATAATTTTATCATTGGTAAACCATTATCATGTTTAAGTTGCAATAGCCGTAGTAAAAAAAATTCGCAAAGTTCCTTTATACGGCTGCTGATATTTTTCATTCCAATTGCAGTTATATAATTCAGACCACTGGTAATTGCCGGTATATCCAGATAGTTGACAGTGCCATCTTCAAATTTTTCATGATCAGGTTTTAAAAAATAACCATTATAGCGGGCGGAAGATATGGTAATCGTACCTCCGGCATACCACGGTTTTTTCAATTTGTGAAATTTGGATTTTTTAACCAGCAGGCATCCAATACCAGTCGGATAACCGAAGATTTTGTAAAAAGAGACGGGTACAAAATCAGGATGAACTTCGGATAAATTTAACGCAGAGGTAGGAACAAAAGCGGCTGCATCAAGCAACACATCCCATCCATTTTCCTGTGCCTTTTTAATCCACGCAAGAGAATGCTGAACTCCTGAAACATTGGACTGTGCAGGATAAGCGAACAATTTATTTTGTTTATCGTTGTGCGAATCCAAAAATTTATTCAATATATCCGCATCAATGGTAAGATCGTCATTACGCATCGGACAATATGTATGACTGCCGCCTTTATACCTGCAATAATCTCTTATACCATTAACGGAATTGTGATTGTCAGCTGTGAGTAATAAATGGCTCTCAGGAGAAAATGGATAGCATTCTCCAACAATCTTAAGCGCTGCGGAGGCATTGGCGGTAAAAACACAATAGTAATCTTTTGCATTAAAAAAATTCAACACTTTATTTCTTGCTTCGCTAACAAATTTTTCTGACAAATGCGAAGCCGGGTTGGAAGAGTGTGGATTTCCAAAAACATTTTTTAAGTATTTGTAATGCTTATCAACAAGGCTTTGCGGATGAATATTACCGCCGGTGTAGTCTAAATAAATATGACCGGTTTTATCGAGTCTGGAATATTCCTTTTTTCTAAGTCGATTAAAAAACACATCGCCTTGTGTTTTTGAATCGCTGGTAACTATTTTTTTTAATAATCCAAAGGGAAATTTCATGATAAAGTATTTTGGAGGTTGCACCATTAAAAGAAAATCCAAAATTCGATACCAGGAAATAGGTTTCTCTTACCCTTTTGGGTAGTTATTAGAAGCTTATTAAAAGGAGTACAGTTAAAAGTCAATGCAAAAATATTGATTGTTGACTCTATAAAGTGTATGCGAATCAATACCGGCAATTAAATATTTTTTGAAAGATATTATTTGCATTAAATATTGAAGATTAATAACGGTGACAGCTACACGAATAAATTATTAAATAACTGTTCGTTCCAGGCATAGCGTTGCAATAAGAAATTATTTATTTATTCCACCTCAATATCCCTGTGTTCCTCGGGATTATAATTTGCCTGTAGCGCTGCAAGTTTTTTCTTGCCGTAAGAAATGCGGGTTATTCCTGCAAATAATACCGGCACTACAAATATAGCCAGGGTTGTTGCCGCCAGCATTCCCCCAAATACGGTCCATCCAATAGTCTTGCGTGATTCGGCGGCAGCGCCACTTGCAAATGCCAGGGGCAATACACCCAATATAAATGCCATCGATGTCATAACGATTGGGCGTAAACGCAGTTTAACGGCGGCGATCGTTGCCCTTTTTATATCCATACCAACATCCACACGTTCCTTTGCAAACTCTACAATCAGGATAGCATTTTTTGCGGCAAGGCCGATGAGGGTTATTAATCCTATCTGTGCATAGATATTATTGGTAAGATTGGGTAATAACGTAAGCGTTATTATGGAACCCAGGGCTCCGATCGGAACTGCAAAAAGAACAGAAAACGGAACAGACCAGCTTTCATACAAAGCCGAAAGGAACAGGAAGACAAAAACAATAGATATTCCAAAGATCAATGTGCTGCTGTTACCGGCTTTAATTTCTTCGCTGCTCATTCCGGAAAACTCATATCCATAACCGCGGGGTAAAACTTTTGCAGCAGTTTCTCTTAATGCGTCTATAGCCTGCCCGCTGCTATATCCGTCTTTTGCATTGCCATTTATTTCAATTGATCTGTATACATTATAGTGAGAAATTAAGGTGGGGGTTTCGATTACCTGACTGGTAATTAAAGCTGCCAACGGAATCATATTTCCCTGGCTGTTTCTTACGTAATATTTTTCGAGCTCATTGAGCGATCCGCGATAAAGGCTGTCTGCCTGTGTAAGTACATGAAAGTTCCTTCCATATAAAGTAAAATCATTTATGTAAGAACTGCCCAGCAAGGTTGAAAGAGTTGCATAGGTGTCTGAAATGGAAACACCCAGTTGTTTGGCTTTGTCCCGGTTAACATCCAATCGATAGCCGGGTGTATGAGAATTAAAAAAAGTATAAGCCATTCCTATCTCTGGCCTTTTATTTAATTCAGCTAAAAAATTCCTGGCCACTTTTTCAAATTGCTGAATACTATCTGTGCTGGTGGTCTGTTGTAATTCAAAAGTGAAACCAGAGGTTTGTCCTAGTCCCGGTATAGCCGGTGGTGAAATAGCCAAAATCCTTGCTTCTTTTATTGCGGCAGTTTTTTGCTGAATCTGTTTGATAACACTTTTTGCATTATGTGCACTTCCTTTCCTGTCGTCCCACGGTTTTAATAAAACAAACATAGTACCTACGTTTGATTTGTTGGAAAAGCTGATAATGTTTAATCCTGCCAAACCTCCCAATGTTCTTACTTCAGGTATTGACCGCACACTATCCATTATCTGCCTTAACATGGCAACACTGCGTGTGGTAGAGGTTGCTTCGGGTAGTTCATAAGTTACATATACCCGTCCTTCATCTTCCGGGGGTATAAAACCTGTTGGTTTATTTTTAAAAAGAAAAAACAACGCTACAAATATTACTGCCAATAATATTAATACATATTTTGTTCCCTTCATCCATAAAGCAACTCCTCGTGTATACGATGCCGTTACCTTTCCAAAAAATTTATTAAAACCTGCGAAGAATTTCTCAAATATATTTTTCTTAGCGTCTTTATCTTTTGAATGCCTGAGAATAATAGAACATAAAGCGGGTGTAAGAGATAAAGCCACAAATGCAGATATTATAACCGATACAGCAATGGTTATAGCAAATTGCTGATACAATCTTCCCACAATGCCGGGGATAAATCCTACGGGAACAAATACTGCTGCTAATATTAACGCAATAGCAATAACAGGTCCCGATATATCATTCATTGCTTTTCTCGTTGCATCTACCGGTGACAGTCCCGTATCTATATTGTGTTGAACCGCTTCTACCACCACTATTGCGTCATCCACTACTATACCTATGGCCAATACGAAAGCAAATAAAGTAAGTGTATTAATTGTAAAACCAAATGGAATAAATAAGATGAAAGTTCCTATTAGTGAAACCGGAATTGCCAATATGGGAATCAACGTCGCCCGCCAGTTTTGAAGAAATAAAAATACTACTAAAACTACCAATGTTAAAGCTTCGAGTAAAGTTTTTACTACTTCATTTATTGAAGTTTTTACAACAGAAACTGTTTCTAACGGAATCGTGTAGTCGATATCATTGGGAAAAGATTTTTTTAATTCGGTAAGTGTTTTGGTTATTCTCCCATAAGTTTCCAGCGCATTGGCGCCGGGAGCCTGGTAGAGCAATAGAAATGCCCCCGGCTGGCCATTTACCAAAGCATTATTTCCATAGTCAAATTTACCCAGCTCAACTCTTGCAATATTCTTTAAATAAATAATATTTCCTGTGGCGGGGTTTGATTTTACAATAATATTGTTGAACTGATCAACGGTATTCAACCGGCTGTTGGTAATTACACTGTATTCAAAACTCTGGTTACTGGGTTGTGGATTGCCACCAATAGTTCCTGCTGCTACCTGGAGGTTTTGTTCATTAATAACAGCGCTTACGTCATTAGGTGTTATTCCAAGAGCGGCAAGCTTTTCAGGGTTAAGCCAAATGCGCATACCAAAATCTTCTCCCCTTGAAACAATATCTCCAACACCTTTTACACGCTGTAAAGCATCTTTCATGTAGATGTTTACATAGTTTCCGATAAATTTAGAATCATGCGTTCCGTGCGGCGAATAAAATGCCAGCGCCACCATAATACTTGGATTTCTTTTTCTAACGGTAATGCCTAAACGTTTTACTGCGTCGGGAAGACTTGGCTGTGCAATGCTCACCCTGTTTTGTACATCAACAGTTGCTATATCTATGTTGGTTCCCACGTCGTAAACCACGCTAATGCTGCTTTGCCCGCTGGATGTACTGTTGCTTGAAAGATAAGTCATACCCGGCGAGCCATTTATCTGTATCTCCATAGGAGTTGTTGTGGTTTCTTCCACAGTCTTCGCATCCGCACCGGTAAATTGTGCTGTAACATTTACAGTTGGAGGAGTTATATCAGGGTATTGGGCAATAGGCAAAGTTGACATAGCAATAATACCTACCAATACTATAACAATAGAAATTACGATTGCGGTTACCGGCCTTCGTATAAATGTTTCAGCGATCATTTTTTATTTCTTTACCTTAAGTCTTTTGACTGAATATTCCCTTTCTCAATAATGATTATTTTTTTTATTGCTGTTGAGCCGAACCTTATCCACCTGTAGCAATCACAGATCCTTCATGAAGATTTTGCACCCCTTGTACAACAATTTTCTCTCCTTCTTTTAATCCTTCTTTAATAATCACATTAGTTCCAATTTGTCTCCCTAACAATACTTTTTGTTGTAAAACTTTAGAACTATCAACAACAAAGTATACATAAAATTCTCCCAGTTGCTCGGTTACTGCTTTATAAGGAATAAGCGTTGATTTTTTGTTAGCGGTATTTTTAACCCGTAAAGTTGCATTCATGCCGGCTTTCAGTATGTCCTCATCATCGGGAAAAATCAATCTTATTTTTAGAGTTCCTGTTTGCGGATCAACTGCCCGGTCTATTAAACTTATTTTACCGGGATAAGGATACACATCATTGCCAAATGCAATAGTAAATATGGAATCTTTTGGTTGGGTGCCTTCATCCTTCATTTTTACAAACCGGTAAATATCTTTTTGATCTACTGTAAAATCAACTGCCATAGGATTATCTGTTGAAACTGTGTTTAAAACAGTACTGCCTGCGTCGGCCAATGTCCCCTGTTTCACCTGCGATATACCAATTGTTCCGGATAACGGCGATCGGATAGACGAAAATTGCACATTAGATTGAACACTGCTGACATTTGCTTTTGAAGCAGCTACCTGTTTTTTTGAAACTTCTAAAGCGGCATCGGCATAATCAACCTGCTGCTTTGCAATGGCATCATGTTTATCAAGTTCATGATAGCGGGCTGCATCTTTTTCTGCCTTAGCTAAATTAGCTTCCTGCAATTGAAGATTTGCCTGGGCCTGTTGTAAATTGGCCTGGTATACCTGCTGATCGATTGAATACAGTAACTGTCCTTTTTTTACTTTTTGTCCATCTTTAAAATGAATAGCAGTGATATAGCCTGTTACCTGTGATGTAATATTTATCTGGTCCAGGGCATTGATTGTTGCAGGATATTCATCATAATATACAGCATCTGTTGAAGTAACTTCGGCAATGGTTACCGGGGTTGGCGGAGGCGCCTGCTGTTTTGAAGTATCACTTTTTTTATCTCCGCAGGAAGCGATAATTATTCCACATATAAGAGGGAGAAATAAATAAAGTCGTTTATAATTCATAGAATTTAATTTAATATTGAATATTTCCTAATGATTGTTCCACATCTATTTTACTGGAAAGCACCTGGAACAATGCATTGTAATAATTTATTTGTGCAGTACGCAAATCTGCTTCAGCATTAATAACTTCGAGGTAAGTTTTTACGCCGGATTTATATTGTAAGGTTATTACATCATACACTTCATTTGCCAAAGCCACATTTTCTTTAAGACTGTAATAATTATATAAGTTGCTTTTGTAATTTGCCAACGCCTGTACATGCCGGGCGTTAATATTATTTTTAATACTTGCTATAGAATTATCAACCTGGCTCACCTGAAATTCTGCAACCTTAATATCATGTAATCTTTTGCCTCCCTGGAAAATGGGAACTGACAATAAAATACCTGCATAAGAATTAGGAAAACTTTGACCGTACAATTTAGAAAACCTGTTATCCTGGAAATTGAGATTGTAATTTCCAAATGCAGAAATTTCGGGAAGAAAGCCCCATTTATAATATTTCAAATTATCTTGCTGTAGTTTCTTTTGGGTTTCCAGCAACTGAACTTCTATTCTGTTAGCATAATTTACATCCTGTAAAGTATCCAATAAAATTTCATTGGCCATTTGAGCAGAATCATAAACCAAATCAAAATTTTGCGAAAGCGGATAGCCCATTAGTTCCTTCAGATATTCATATTTTGCTTTTAGAGATTCATCGCCAAACTTCTTTTGCGCTTTTGCATTGTTTAATGAAATGGTAGCTCTTTTATAATCCGTTTTATCTGTAATGCCGCTCTGGTATTGATAATACGCATCATTTAAACTGGAATCAATTCTTACAATATCCTGTTGAGTAACATCCACCTGTTCTTCAGTAAGCAATACATCATAAAAAGCTTTGCTTACCATTACGGCAATATTTATATTTTGTTCGTGAGTGTTTTGTTCCGAATGAAGCCTGACATCTTTTGAACTACGGGATGCCAGCAGCAAATCTCTCTTGAAAATGTTTTGTGTCGCTCCCAATTGAAGGCCGGATGTATTTTCATTTCCGACATCAATGTTCATTCCATTGAAATTGGTAACAGGCAACTGAAAGTTGTGTTGGAAGGTGTAATTAAAATTTAACTGTGGGTACCAATCTGCAAGTTTTGATTTAATGGTAGCATCAATAATATCTTCATCAAGC
>CBIGQT010000033.1:0-11918 GCA_966191655.1 uncultured Ginsengibacter sp. | reverse complement strand
AATAATTTCTCCAATTATGATAGCTTAAAGGGAAGGCTATTTACCTGGATGTTGAATATAACGAGAAATTTAACAATAGATACCATAAGAAGTAAGGGTTATAAGAAGCAGTCAAAAATCCAAAATTCTGAGAATGCCGTAAATAACATCAGTGACAAAGCCAATACTGCTGAAAGCTTCGATGCACTTGGAATTAGAAAGCATTTAACTCTTCTCAAAAACGATCAAAAACAGATTATCGACCTTGCATATTTCGACGGTTTAACACAAGACGAAATATCAAAAACACTGAATATTCCATTAGGAACTGTGAAAACGAGAATGAGAGCAGCAATTATAGAATTAAGAAACGTTTTAAAATAAATTGAACAAAGAAGACATCATATCATCCGGTTTACTTGAGCTCTATGCTTGCGGTCTAACTTCTCCCGAAGAAGGCCGGCAGGTAGAAGACTGGATAAAACAATATCCTGAAATAAAACAGGAACTTGATGCCATAGAAGCATCGCTGGAAACCTATGCACAGGCAAATGCAATTGAACCTTCATCTTCAGTAAAAGATAAAATATTTTCTCAGATAGCAAAAGATACACAAAAGGATAACGATAATAATGTTCCATTGACAAATTTTGCAATGGCACAGGCCAGGGTTTATAGAATCCCGGCATTCTTTAAGCTTATGGCAGCAGCGATGTTTATTTTACTGATTGGAAGTGTAGTGCTCAATTATTCTTATTACAATAAATATCAAACGGCAAATGACCAGTATCGGTCTGCGGCTAACGAGCTGCAGGTTGCGCAGGAAAAAAATAAAGAAAATCAGCAGGCTAACGTCGCCATGAAAGATGATATCAGTGTAATGAGCGACAAGAATTCTTTACCTGTTGTTTTAAAAGGAACGCCTCATGCTCCCGATGCTCTTGCAAAAATTTACTGGATGAAAAATACCGGTGAGGTATATGTTGATCCTACTAATCTACCATCCGTTCCTGAAGGAAAACAATACCAGTTGTGGGCTATTGTAGACGGCAAGCCTGTGGATGCAGGAATGATATCTACAGAAAAAGGAATCTATCATATACAAAAAATGAAATCTTTTGGCAGCGCACAGGCCTTTGCAATTACTTTGGAAAAAGCAGGTGGAAGTCCTACTCCTACCATGGACCAGATGTATGTAATCGCCAAAATTCAATCTTAATTTTCTTATTATTTTTACCCTTGTTATTTTAGAATCTTAATGATTATTTTTCGTATAACTATACCTGTTATAGTTATTTCTTCTAATAAAGCAGGTATATCTCTTTAAAACCAGAAGCGGATAAAAGCTGTCCTTTTATTTTTATAGATTTTTAAAAACGCCTTTTTCTACAGGGAATATTTCAAGCTATAATTTCAAAAAGAGTAATTTGCGACCTCAGGCCCTGTCAGAAAGTTCAAATCAGAACAAAGAACCAGGTATGATTGATAATAAAAAAATTGTAATTGTACTGCCTGCTTATAACGCTGCACTCACGCTTAAAAAAACTTATAAAGAAATTCCCTTTGATATTGTTGATGAAGTAATATTGGTCGATGATAACAGTAGTGATGAAACAGTTGAAATTGCAAAGCAACTGGGTATCAGGCACGTTATTAAGCATGATAAAAACCGCGGTTATGGCGGTAATCAAAAAACCTGTTATAGCAAAGCGCTGGAAATTGGAGGCGATATCATCATCATGCTACACCCGGATTACCAGTACACGCCAAAGCTTATTCCATCCATGGCATATCTTATTGCAAACAATGTTTACCAGGTAGTTTTAGGCTCACGCATATTGGGGAAAGGCGCCTTATATGGCGGCATGCCTTTATATAAATATATTGCTAATCGTTTACTTACCTTTTTTGAAAATGTAATGCTTAACCAAAAAGTTGCGGAATATCATACCGGTTATCGGGCCTTTTCGCGTGAGGTATTGAAACGCATCAATTACGAAATAAATTCAGAAAACTTTGTTTTTGATAATGAGATGTTATCCCAGATTGTCTATATTGGTTATGAAATAGCAGAGATCACCTGTCCGACACGTTATTTTGAAGAAGCTTCCAGCATTAATCTGCGACGAAGCATTACTTATGGACTGGGTGTATTAAGGGTTTCCATTGTACATCGTTTGTGCAAGTGGGGCTTAATGAAAAGAAAGATGTATGAACCTTTAACCCTGAATGATAGATTATAGAAGTTTCCAATAATATTAATCTAACGTCATGGCATATTCACTTATCTGCACCTGCTGAATTTAATTGAGAGAGATGAATGTATAAGTTTTATAAGAGAAAGCCGGTTAAAACAAATTATGCTACGGCTTTATTTACCAAATCTGCCGCTTCGCTCAGCAAAATAGCAGACTGTACTTTTAACCCGCTTTTATCAATAAGGTCTTTGGCAACTTCTGCATTGGTACCCTGCAACCGGACAATAATAGGTATTTCAATATTACCAATAGATTCATAAGCGTCTATAACGCCCTGGGCTACACGATCGCAACGAACAATACCGCCAAAAATATTGATAAGAATTGCTTTTACTTTAGGATCTTTTAAAATAATTCTAAACCCTGCTTCTACAGTTTGTGCATTAGCAGTGCCACCTACATCAAGAAAGTTGGCAGGTTGTCCCCCGCTTAATTGTATCATATCCATAGTTGCCATAGCAAGGCCGGCGCCATTTACCATACAGCCCACATTACCATCAAGCTTTACAAAATTAAGATTGAATTTTCCGGCTTCCACTTCTGTAGGGTCTTCTTCAGCAAAATCACGTAAAGCCTCAAGATCGGCGTGGCGCATTAAGGCATTATCATCAAGATTCATCTTACAATCCACTGCAATGATCTTATCATCACTGGTTTTAAAAAGCGGGTTTATTTCCAGCATGCTGCAATCGAGCCCTACATAAGCATTGTATAAATTGGTAACAAACTTTATACAGTTTTTAAATGCATCTCCTTTCAGGCCAAGGTTAAAACCAATTTTTCTTGCCTGGAAGGAAGGTAATGGGCCACCCGGATGAACCCATTCTTTGAATATTTTTTCAGGAGTATCATGCGCCACATCTTCAATATTAATGCCTCCTTCGGTGCTGTACATAATTACATTTTTTCCTTTGGATCTATCGAGCAAAATTGATAAATAAATTTCCTTTACTTTTTCAGGGCCATCATAATATACATCCTGCGCAACCAAAACTTTACTCACTAATTTCCCTGCTTCACCCGTTTGAACTGTTACCAACGTTCCACCTAAAATAGCTCCTGCAATCCTCTTTACATCCTCGGCGTTTTTTGCCACCGCAACACCACGCTGATCGGTTCCCTTAATGGTTCCTTTACCTCTGCCACCGGCATGTATCTGAGCCTTGATAACTGCAAACCTGCTTCCGTACTCGCTATTAATATACCTGTACGCCTCTTCCGCTTCAGCAATTGTGCTGCATGCAATGCCTTCCTGAACAGGAACATTATATTTCTTCAATAATTCTTTTGCCTGGTATTCATGTAAATTCATACTAAGTGTTTTGGGCGAAGATAAAGTGTAATTGGTAAATTGAATGCATCTTTAAAATTGTAATTTTATCATACAATTTTGATTTTAAGCCAGGCATTGTATTATGGTGATGATTGACTTTTCAAATAAATAAAATTTTTTACGCAATTCTTTTTTTAAACAAGCGTTAAAAATATTGTAACTCAAAGTTTAGCAGGAAATTTGCTTAATAAAGAAAACCGTATCTTTTCTCCGAATAACTATAAATAGAATTATTGATATGAAAACAATTATTATATTTCTTTCCGCATTTTTTCTATTCAGTGCTGCATCAGCCCAGTTAAAAACAACACCCAAGTGTCCCGAAATAAGTATTGATTTACTTGATGGAGTTGTAAACAAAAATATATTGCCTACTTCTACAGTTGGACAAATCAAACTTAATTTGCCTTGTTATACAAGTTTCGAAGATGAAGGAACATCCGCTAAATGCGGCGCCGGTGTTTTTTATAAAGACAAAGATGTTTATTTCTATACAACCCGCGATTACGTAGAAATAGGCCCGGCTTTTAAAGGTACGCTTAGCCTTCCCTTAATGGGAGCAGCACGAAGTAGCTTATTTAAATTGCTTGGCACACCAGAAATAAAAGATGTGCATTGGGATGCTTTTCAAACTGCTTATGGTATATTGATCTTGTACTATGATAAAAATTCAAAAGTAAATAAGATACAGTTTAGCACGCAGGGAGCGTCCAGCATTCATCTTTGTGAATAATATTTTGTTGCCCTCTTTAATTCACATCTTAATATCTTCGTTACATAAAATACATTCTAAAAGACCAACTTAGTTTTTTGTTTTGTTTTATATGTCTCAAACTTCATTTTACTTTAACTACGTTTGTAAAAATTATTTGATATGAAAAAGATTTTGGTTATTGGTTTCATGAGCCTGTTGTTTAATGTATCATCTTTTGCGCAGGTGAATATGCCGGCTCCAAGCCCTACGCAAACAATTACCCAGGATTTTGGTCTCGGCAAAATAGAGTTAACTTATAGCAGGCCCGGTATTAAGGGTAGGCAGGTATTTGGCGAGAATAGTGAATTGGTTCCCTTAGGTAAACCCTGGAGAACAGGCGCTAATTCCGCTACAAAAATTCATTTCAGCGATAGTGTAAACATTGGAAGTGTCCTTCTTGATTCAGGAAGCTATGTGATTTATACCATTCCAAATAAAACCCAATGGGATGTTGTATTTAGCAAAGGTACCGCTTATCCCGGTTCCGATGGATTTAAAGAAAGTGATGATGTGTTGCATTATAAGGCAACAGTAACCACTATAAAAGAAAAAATTGAAACATTTACTATGCAGTTTGCAAACATTAAAAATGAAAGCTGTGAACTCCATTTAAGATGGGCCAATACTGACGTTTCAGTTCCTATTATGACTCATATTAAAGAGCGTATACGCGGCCAGTTAGAAGCTGCATTGCAAGGTGATAAAAAGCCCTACTACCAGGCTGCTAATTTTTATTATGACTACGATAAAAATTATCCGAAGGCATTGGAATATATTAATAAAGCAACTGAAGAAAATCCGAAAGCATTTTTTATGTTTTTACAAAAAGCAAAAATTCAAAAAGCAATGGGCGACAAAGCAGGGGCTAAAGAAAGCGCTATGAAAACAATTGAGCTGGCCAAAGAAGCCAATAATGCTGACTATGTAAATTTTGGAAATAAATTATTGCAAGAGCTATAAAAGACTTCTTTATTTTTTTAGTGTTGGTAAAAAAGCCAGGGAATAACTAATCTGGTAAGTGCTGTTTCCATTCCTTAAATCATTTTTACAAATGCTCCGCAATATTATTATTGCGCTCACTCGGTTATCATTCCAACTTACCAACCTCTTAACAATTCAACTATTCAACCATTCAGGCATTCACTTATCTTTGAAGCCATTTAAATGCTTATGGTAAAAAAAGTTAATGAAGCAACAGATTTTATTAAATCAAAATATAAAGCTAAACCCGCTGTGGGTATAGTTTTGGGGAGTGGCCTGGGAAGTTTTACAAACGAAATAAATATCGAATTTGAAATTGCTTACAACGACATTCCTCATTTTCCCATAAGCACGGTTGAAGGCCATAGCGGTAAACTTATTTTCGGAGAAATGTCCGGAAAAAAAATAGTTGCCATGGCAGGGCGCTTTCATTATTATGAAGGATACACCACACAGGAAGTTGTTTTTCCAATAAGGATTTTAAAATTTCTGGGAATAGAAACATTGCTGATCAGTAATGCTGCGGGAGGCACCAATACTGATTTTCAGGTAGGCGATCTTATGATTATTAAAGACCATATAAGCATGCTAACTGTAAATCCGCTTCTTGGAAAAAATGATGAAACTTTTGGGCCACGATTTCCTGATATGAGCGAGCCTTATAAAAAATATCTAATTGAAAAAGCGAAAGCGATTGCATCAGGAAATAACATTGAACTGAAAGAAGGAATATATGTTGGAGTTACGGGGCCATCTTTTGAAACAAGAGCAGAATATAAAATGCTCAACCAGTTGGGTGGCGATGCAGTTGGGATGAGCACCGTTCAGGAGGTAATAGCTGCTGTTCATCTTGGGTTACCTGTTTTTGCGATGAGTGTAATTACAGATATAGGAATAAGAGAAGAAGAAAATAAAATTACACATGCAGAAGTTTTGCAGGCCGCAAAAGATGCGGAACCCAAACTTACATTAATATTTAAAGAATTAATTGCCCGGTTATAAAGGCAAATGATGAGTAACAGCAATCAAATAACATACATCGGGCGCATTTCAAATCATCGCATTGCTTTGCTTGTGGGCAGTGAGGACATCGCCCACGGTTGGCCACCCCGGTTTGTATCTTCACCAACCGGCAGCAATTTGAAATGCCTTCAATATACCCGTACAGCATTACAGCCTTTGATTTTATTATTGATTATCGCCTTATTTACCCAATCAGTAAATGCACAGGTTCCTAATATTTTAAAAAATCAACCAAACTTTTCTTCCCCTTCTAACGCCAAAGGACAGACGAATAAGGGTGATACCATTTCTTTTAAACATCGTGATGATCTTGCAGATTCTATTACCATTTCATTCCGTTATATGGATTCTTTAAGAAGCGATCATATCGATTCCTCAATTGATGATTTTACTAAAATTTATACAGTTCCGGCCAGCTATGTAACACTTGGAAACAATGGCATAGCTTCTTTCCCTGTTTTATTTTCTCCTATATTAAAAGATGGATGGGATGCGGGTTTTCATCAATTTGATCTCTATAAATACACGCTTGAAGATACCCGCTTTTTTAAAACAACGCGGCCCTTTACACAATTGACTTATATGCTGGGTTCAGGAAAAGAACAGCTGATAAAAATATTGCATACACAAAATATAAAACCTAACTGGAATGTTGGTCTTGAATACAGGTTGATAGCATCACCCGGCTTTTTTCAAACTCAGAATTCCAACGACAACAGTTATCGTTTTTTTAGTAATTACCAGGGAAAAAGAAAAAGATATGCTGCCTATTTTGTGCTTTTGGGAAATAAATTAACTGTATCGGAAAATGGAGGTATACAAAATGATTCCTTCCTCGTTGACCCAAGCAGAAAAAAGCGTTTTGCCGTTCCCGTTAATTTGGGAGGAGATGTATCGCAAAGCTATACTATATTCTCAAGTCCTGTAAATACAGGAAATTTATACAGCGACTTTACGGCATTATTCCGGCAGAGTTATGATTTTGGAATTAAAGACTCAATTATTATCAACGACAGCACAACCGATTATTTATTTTATCCAAAATTTCGTTTCCAACACACGATAAATTATAGCTCGTACACATATAATTTCAGAGACACACTCACCGATATAACTTCGGCAAGATCTGATTCTACTATTTTTAGTCAGTGGTATAATATTACTGTTGATCCCTACCCCTGGTTAAATTTTTACCTGAAGGATAAATGGAAATTCGTATCAAATGATTTTTCAATAAAACAATTCCCTGAAACAAAAAATCCATTGCAGTTTATTGAAGTTGGTGTAAGACTTGAAAATTTTTCGGGAACTTTTTCTTCGTCACCACGGCCACTATACCTTGTGCAGGTATTTCCTGCTCCCGCAATTAATAAAACTTATTACAACGTTATTTTGCATGGAGAATATAGAAACAAAACAAGAAACAGAAAATGGGATGCATTGCTGAAAGGAGAGTTTTATGCAACAGGATTGAATGCGGCTGATTACAACGCTTATGCCGCTCTTACACGTTTTCTTAATCCGAAGTTTGGCGATGTTCAGGTATCTTTTCAAAATGTAAACCGCTCTCCTTCTTATATTTTTAATGGAAATTCTTCCTTTAATCTTGATAGCAATTCTCTTACTAAAAAAGAAAATATAACCGTAATTTCTGCCATGGCAACTAACCCCAGGTTTACCATAATGGCAAGAAATATTTCAATTACAAATTATACTTATTTTAAGAATTATTATCAGACAGATCAATTTAACGGATTCGTAAATATTACGCAGATAACGGCTTCAACAAAAAATAAAATTTCCGGCCATCTTAATTTATACAGCGATTTTATTCTTCAGCAAACTACCGGTAATAATCCAATACGGGTTCCGCTATTTTTCACACGGCAACGACTTGCATTTGAAGGAAATTTTTATAAAAATCTTTTTTTAAGCGCAGGACTTGATGTGAAATATAATACGCCTTACAAAGCCAATAATTATTCTCCTTTGATGGGACATTTTTTTCCACAGGATACTGTAACGATCAGTAACCTCCCGCAATTAGATGTATATTTTGATTTCAGGATAAAATCATTTACCGGGGTTGTAAAATTAGAAAACCTAAATACGATTGATTTTTCAAATGGCCTTAGTTTTACCAACAACAGCTTTGCGGCTCCCCTTTATCCTACGCCTGGCCTCATTTTTAGAATAGGCGTACGGTGGTATTTTGTAAACTGATTTTGAGAAAGTTCTAAAGAGCAAGGCAGTGCCCATTTTGTATTCGAAGATATTTTTTAACTTTATGCTTCAATGAAAAAGTTTCTTGTTTCCATATTTGCTGTTTTCTACCTGGGGCTATCATGCGGCTTTGCATTCAACATACATTTTTGCATGGGCAAAATTTCTTCTGTTGATTTGTTATCCGTTAATAGCAATAAGTGCAACAAATGTGGAATGAAACGAATGAAAGGGTGCTGCGATAGCAAACTTACTGTAGTTAAAATTACAGATAGTCAGCAGGCATCTTCAGTTGATGTAAATGCTGCTTCTCCTTTTCATACAATTGCAGATCATTACGTTTACATTTCTTTACATTCTGTTACAAGGCCGGTTGCTGTAACTCTCAATAACACCTCACCACCGCCAATACAAGGAGCTTTTCTTTGTATCCTCAATTCTGTTTTTATTATATAGAATTTTATTCGCGCATTTTATTATCAGTATAATTTTATATTGATAATAATTAGTTACTCAATAAATTTTATTCTAAAATATTTTAAAGATGAAAACAATTAATTCAAGTGCTTTACTATTGATAAGCATTTTTGCAATCCAATTTTCTTTCGGACAGGCGCCTGTAAAAAAAGAAACATTAAAAGTGAATGGCAATTGCGGGCAATGCAAAAAGAAAATTGAAAAGAATGCCTTAAGCGCCGGTGCAACTTTTGCAAGCTGGGATACAAAAACAAAAATGCTGCAGGTTAGTTACGATCCTTCCGTAACTAACTCAATGAAAATTGAAACGGCAATAGCAGGTGCAGGTTACGATACACAAGACGTGAAAGCCAGCGACAGCGCATATTACCAACTGGATGAATGTTGCCAGTATGATCACAAAAAAAATACTACAACTAAAAAAAATTAAAATGAAAAATATTATAATTATATCGCTGTTGTTATTATCAACGGGCACTAATGCGCAGGTAAAAAAAGTTTCCATACAGGCCAGCGGGCTTACCTGCAGCATGTGCAGCAATGCAATTTATAAAGCATTAAAATCAATTGATTTTGTTGATAACGTTGATGCAAATATTAAGAACTCAACTTTTGAAATAACTTTTAAACCCAATGCTGAAGTTGACTTTGATAAACTTAAAAACAAGGTTGAAGATGCCGGATTTTTTGTTGCAGGTTTCTGGGCGACCATTCATTTTGATGATTTAAAAATTAAAAATGATATGCCTGTTGAGGCTGTCGGAAAAAATTTAATGTTCATTCATGTTACTGACCAGGAATTGAATGGCGACAAGACCGTTAAGTTTTTAGATAAAGGTTATGTATCTGCAAAAGAATTTAAAAAGAACAGTTCGCTCACTAACAAAGAATGTTATAAAACCGGGGTTGCAGATGAAGCATCCATCCAAAATGGTATTCCGAAAGGCTCGAGGATATACCATGTAACCATATAGGCTATGCGAAAAATTATCCCGCTTGCCTTTGTTATTTTGTTTAGTACGGTAACAAACGCACAGGAACTGTATGTTAATACAGAGCCTGCAAGTAATATGGCTACAGGAAGCATTGGTTTTCGTCTCCTCTCAAAAGTGTATAAAATGAATTATAATAATTCATTCAGCAGCTACCGTGTTATGCCCGAGTTTATGATAGGAGCCAGCCGCCATTTAATGATTCACATTGCCGGTTATGCGTCCGATATGTTCCAGGAAAATTTTAAAATTGAAGGTGGCAGCTTATATGCGAAGTACCGGTTTTATTCACAGGATGATGTGCATGAACATTTCAGGATAGCGGCCTTTTCAAAAGTTTCGTTGATTGATAATCCGCAACAACTGACGGTAGAAAGTAAGAAATTATTACCTGACGGAAACGGCGGCTACACTGAACAGTTAGTTACTTCAACTTACAAAACTGACGAGTTTGATATCGATGGCCTTAATTCAGGAATTGTGGCCGGGGTGGTTGCTACAAAACTGGTTAATAAAATAGCAGTATCAGGCTCGCTGGATTACGGATACCGGCTTAACAATCTTAATGACAAAGTATTGCCGGATCAGCCTTTGAATGCAATAAATTATGCTGCATCTTTTGGTTATTTATTCCTGCCAAAAGATTATGTAAGTTATAAGCAAACCAATATGAACTTATATGTAGAGCTGCTGGGCACTTCTTTTCCGGGCAAACAGGAATCTTATGTTGATATGGCGCCTTCCATCCAGTTTATCTTTAATAGTATCGCCAGGCTCGATTTAAGTTATCGTACACAGATTGCAGGAAATACTCCCAGGTTATCCAATAATTATTTTATGATACGGCTTGAATATAATCTCCTGAATGCTTTTTAATTTGCAGTGTGAATGATAAAATTATAATAAGAAAAATTATTGCGGATGATGACGCTAAACTTGCATCTATCGTCCGCAGTTGTTTGGAAGAATTTAATGCAGTAAAACCGGGCACTGTTTATTTTGATGAAGCTACCGACCATTTACATGAAGTATTTCAAACAGAAAGATCATGTTATTTTGTGGCAACCATAAATGGTGAAGTTATTGCCGGCGCCGGAATATTTCCTACAGAAGGCCTGCCATATAATACATGTGAGCTGGTGAAAATGTATGTATCATCTGCTGCAAGAGGAAAAGGATTAGGAAAGATTTTATTACAGCAATGCATAGACGAAGCAAAAAATAATGGCTTTGAAAAAATGTATCTCGAATCAATGCCTGAACTTACCCATGCGATTGCGATGTATAAAAAATATGGATTCACTTTTATTCCATCAGCGCTTGGTAACAGCGGGCATAGTGGCTGTGATCTGTTTATGATAAGGGAGTTATAAAATTTTCCGAATGATTTTTTGAATATTTAATTGAAGAAAGAAACCGAAGTATTGCCTAAAGCGGTTCATTTTGTTGCATTCCCACAATTGATTAGTTTTAAGTGACGGTAATACAAAGGTTTGCACGTTACTTATTATGACCAAACTCCTGCTTTTTATTTTATTTCTATTTACTTTGACAAGTTGCAATAGAAATATTACTGGAACTTACAAACACAAAATTTGTAGTGTCGGACCGAACTGCTTTATTATCATATTTGACAAAGACAGTTCCTTTGAGTATTATAAATATTTTCAGGATGTGCTTGGTAGTGGAACAATTAAAGGGAAATACACTTATCATAATGACACAATTCAGCTTATGGTAGCAAAAGATTCTGCAGAAATTACTCCATATTTTAAAACCTACTCTTCGGCTGACACAAATCTTTTGGTAAAAGTATTTATATCTTTTGGCCACCAGGAACAAGCAAACTTTGGCGGTCAAATAATATTAAATGACACAACCAAATTAAAACTCGATTT
>CBIGQT010000032.1:0-12894 GCA_966191655.1 uncultured Ginsengibacter sp. | reverse complement strand
TCGATTCTTCTTTTTGAATAGCTTTTGACATATAAGTTTATATGTTTATTCTTTTAAAATAATGAAATTAACTATTTTATTCTAAACTTTAGGGAAGTCATAGGATTTTATCCTGCATATTTGTAAATTTGCCATAAAATTAAAAGCTATGTCAACAATCTCCAAAAATACAATTGACTTCAGCCTTAAAAATAAGGTGAAAGACATGAGCCTTGCAGAATGGGGCCGCAAAGAAATTAAACTTGCTGAAGCAGAAATGCCCGGCTTAATGTCGCTAAGAGAAGAATTTGGAAAAGATAAACCATTGAAAGGTGCACGTATTGCCGGTTGTCTTCACATGACAATACAAACGGCAGTTCTTATTGAAACATTAATAGAATTGGGTGCAGAAGTAAAATGGAGTTCCTGCAATATATTTTCTACTCAGGACCAGGCCGCAGCGGCAATAGCTGCTGAAGGTATCGGTGTATTTGCATGGAAAGGTCAAACCCAGGAAGAGAGCGATTGGTGTATTGAACAAACATTATTTTTCGGAAGCGCCGACAAACCATTAAATATGATTCTTGACGATGGCGGCGATTTAACCAATATGGTTTTTGATAAATATCCTGAGTTAATTCAGCATGTTAAAGGTTTATCAGAAGAAACCACAACCGGTGTTCATCGTTTATATGAAAGAATGGAAAAAGGAACATTACCCATTCCTGCAATTAATATCAATGATTCTGTTACCAAATCTAAATTTGATAACAAATATGGCTGTAAAGAAAGTTTGGTAGATGCTATAAGAAGAGCAACAGATGTTATGATGGCTGGGAAAGTTGCTGTAGTAGGTGGTTATGGCGACGTGGGTAAAGGTTCGGCGGCAAGCTTACGTGGCGCAGGCGCCAGAGTTATTGTTACGGAAATAGATCCTATATGTGCTTTACAGGCTGCGATGGATGGTTATGAAGTAAAAAAAATGATTGATGCCGTAAAAGAAGCTGATATTATTGTTACTGCTTCCGGTTGCCGGGATTTGATAAGAAAGGAACATTTTCTTGAAATGAAAGACAAAGCTATTGTCTGCAACATTGGTCACTTTGATATTGAAATTGATATTGCATGGCTCAATCAGAATTATGGCAAAACAAAAAACACTATTAAACCACAGGTAGATTTGTATACATTAGAAGGAAAAGATATTATCGTTTTGGCAGAAGGACGTTTGGTAAATTTAGGATGCGCTACCGGCCATCCAAGTTTTGTAATGAGTAATTCTTTTACCAACCAGGTTCTTGCACAGCTTGAATTGTGGTTACATGCTGATAAGTATGAAAATAAAGTCTACGTGCTTCCAAAACATTTAGATGAGAAAGTTGCCCGCCTCCATTTGAAAAAAATTGGGGTAGTGCTTGAGGAGCTTACAACTGAACAAAGTAAATATTTAGGCATTTCTAAAAATGGACCATTCAAGCCTGAAATGTATAGATATTAAGTTGATTTAGCTATAATATGTGAATTAGTTGTTAAGGTAATGCTAAGAAGCGGAAAATACCCTAATTTTAAACGGTTCGCAATTCTTATAAAGTACTAATTTCAGAAACTTTCGAACATTGTTGGAAAAAGTGCGTTATAAGTTTTCAAAATAAATTAATAATTAAAAACCTATAAAATGAGAACAGGAAGACCAAGAGAAAGGGCAATTACTTTAAGAGACGGCTTTTATATTGAAATTTATAATTCCGGCGAAGGCAAAGGATTAAAATTAAGAAGCGAAACTGAGGAGGCAATGGAACTTGCGGCAAAGCAATATTCAAGGTTTAAAAAGGTTGTTGTCCTCGGAGAATACAAAAACGGGGTAAAACGTGTTCAGGAAAGTGCCTGATAATATTGGCATAATTATTTTAAAGCCCACTCAAAAGAGTGGGTTTTTATTTGCAATTATTTTAATTAACGATAAACTTTGCTTTTAAATAAAAAAACCGGCCTAAGCCGGTTTAAAATCAAAATAAACTATTATTAAATAAAACTATTTCCCTACTACTTCAAATTCCTCTGCACTTCCGTGCGTTTCTTCTTTAAGATAAATATCATCAGGTGTAACATACATTTTTTCACCATTTATAGTTACAACTTTGGAACCTTCGGGTAATTGAGTTAGGATATCTCCTAATTGCAAAGAGGAAGGCGCTACATCGGCATTATCACCATTATTATTATCGTTGCCATTTACGTTTCCTTCATTAGTATTATTTACTTCACCATTTTTACCTACAACTGTATAAATTGTTTGGCCCTTCGAATCCCTGTCTTCTTTATAATAAGTGCCATTGAGCTCATATAATTTTTCTCCATTTAATGTCACTGACTTTGCTCCTTGTGGTAAATTATAAACTGAGGCGCCCATTGGTGCGTCAACAACCTGGTAGGAATTATCATGCTGCTGGTAATAAATTCCATTGTAGTAATAATATGGATAACCGCCTAAGTAAAAACTATAGTAACCAAAAGGAAGCACACCTATCTGGATACCAAATGGCGGAAATATAGGTTGGTAATAACCTCCATAATATCCATAAAATAGTCCGCTATTATAATAGTAAGGATAACCTCCAAAATTTATTGAAATATAACTTCCTGGAATAACGGTATAATGTGGGCCGTACATGAAACAATAACTTCTGTGGTTATAAATGTAATAACCACCTCCATAATACTTGTTATTATAATGATAGTAATTATTGTACTTGTAGTTATTATACTTGTAATTATTATTATTATACCTGTAATTCCCGTTCCCATTTGGATGATAACTTCTTGAAGTATTCATACGATCCCTGTTATATGCTGAACTTGCAACTGCATTGTTTTGTCTTGCTACAGTAACACTGCGGTTACTTCTTATATCATTTCTTATAATATCATTCCTTGTCGTTGCATTCCTTTGAGGATAAGAACGGGTGGCTTCACTCCTGTTCGGAGTAAATGACCTTTCATTTCGCTGAGTTGCCGTAAAAGAATTATTCCTGCTTACATTACTTTGTCTAAATGTTCTTGTCTCCGAAAAACTTCTGTTTTCACGTTGCGGGGATATATTCGATTCCCTGTTTCCGCGACCAGCATTGTCGCGGCCTCTTTGCGCATTAGCAGAATTAAAAGCTCCTGCAGTTAAAACTGCAAGAAGTATAACATTAGTAAAAGCTTTCATAATAATTTTTTTGTAAATACTTTTCATTACCAAATTTAATTTATTATTTACGTTTTAAATGAGTGAGAATGTTAAATAAAAAACGTTTAATAATAGACTATTGTACACTTATAATAGTTTAACTATTGATTCTTTTCAGTCATCTGTAAGCACACTGGTTTAGGTAAATTAATTTGATTTTGGGTCTCTTTTAACAAACCGGTTTTCTTATCTCTTTTAAAAATGACAATATTGTCACTATTCTGGTTGGCCACTAATAAATAATTTCCTGTAGGATCTATAATAAAATTACGGGGGGCTTTACCTGAAACAGGTTGATAACCGATGAGTTTTAACTTTCCGCTTGAAGAATTTACAGAAAATATAGTAATAGTATTTTCATCTCCCCTGTTGGAAGCGTATAAAAATTTACCATCCGGAGATAGAGAAACTTCTGCACTGCCTATTATGCCTTTAAAGTCCCGGGGATGAGTTGGCAATTCCTGTAAGGCTTTTAATTTTCCGTTGTTATAATTATAAACAGTAATAGTTCCGCTTAATTCGTGAATAAGATATGCAAATTTTTTATTGGGATGAAAGGTTATATGCCTGGGGCCACTTCCCGGCGATGTATTCACAAAAGCAGGAGATGCTGGTTGAAGTGGTTTTTTTTGTGAGGATTTAAATTTATAAATCATCACTTTGTCCATTCCCAAATCAGGAGAAAATAAGTAAGCATTATCAGGAGAAAAAACAGCTTCATGTACATGGGCTTTTTCCTGTCTTACTTTATTAATGCTGCCTCCCGAATCCTGTATTAACTGACTATAAGGTTGCAATGAACCATTTTTATTTAAGTGAAAAACAGACAGATTTCCTCCGGTATAATTCGCCACTGCAATCCATTTATCATCATCACTCGCTTCAACATAACACGGATCATCTCCCCCGGATAACTCCGTGTTTAAAAATTTTAATTCCCCGTTATTTTTATTGAAAGAAAAAGCGCTTACTCTCCCGGGAATAGCCCCGCTAGTTTCATTTACTGCATAAACGAAATTTCCATTTTGAGATAAGGTAATATAAGATGGGTTGGTACTGCTATCCGTATTACTTACCCAGTCTGCTTTACCCGTTTGAGCATCGAAATTGTAAACATAAATTCCTTTACTTCCTGTTCCCGTATAGGTTCCAATTAATAAATAAAATTTTTGTGCGTTGCTATACAGGGAGGCAAATGAAAAAATCAATACAGTTAATAACTTCATAATTTAAAAATTTCGGAAATAAAAAATATGTGTTGGAATAATAGATACAATTTAAGATAGTAAATATTATTAAAGAAAGTTAATGTTATGAAAATATTTTATAAAACCGTTATCTTATTATTTCGAAGCAGCTAAAGGTTTGCGGTTCTGCGTTGGTGATAATAACATTTTCTACCTTAGATTTTTCCGGCCCGTGTTTACACCACGAGATAAACTTTTCAACATCCTCATCTTCTCCCGTTATAAGTGTTTCTACTTTATTATTATAAGTATTTTTTATCCAACCCGAAATATTATGAAACCTGGCGACTTTCTGTGCTGTAGCACGAAAAAAAACTCCCTGCACTTTACCTGAAATTTCTATATGAACAGTTTTCATTTTGTAAAGATAAAAATGAGATGAGAATTTTATAACTTACTGCTTCATGAATTCTAAATCTACCTGAACCAAAAAAATATTTGCAATAGTTTGTAACAAAGCTAAACTTTGGACATTCAAATAATAAAATGAAAAATGAAAAAAATATTTTTTTCTATTGTAATGTTTGCGTCTGTTAATGCGTATTGCCAGCAAAAAGCGTTTAAGGTAGAAGTGTATGGAAAAGGCCAACCAGTTATACTTATTCCCGGCTATGCTTGCAGCGGAGATGTATGGGAAGAAACTGTGGATGCACTAAAAGAAAACTATCAGTTGCATATGCTTACCTTGGCAGGATTTGCCGGTGTTCCGCCAGTAGACACACCTATTCTTAAAACAGTAAAAAATGAAATAATAAAATATGTAGAAGATAATCATCTTAATAAACCGGTTCTTATAGGACACAGCCTTGGCGCATTTATGAGCATTTGGGTCGCCAGCGAAGAGCCGTCATTATTTTCGAAAGTTCTTTGTGTAGATGGTGTTCCTTTTCTTCCTGCAATGATGAAACCATCTGTTACTGCAGAAGAAATTAAAGCTAATCCTTCTTATGATGCCGAAGCTGTTGCTAACAATTTTAAAAACATGCCGGATAAAGAATTTGACGACAAACAATTTAAAGCTATGCTTAATCTTGTGAACGATTCTTCTCACGCAAGGCTTATTGCTAAATGGAGTGAAGAGAGCGACCGTAAAACGTTAGGTTATACTTATGTAGAAATGAGCACAACTGATCTGAGAAATGATATCTCTAAAATTAATATACCCGTTCTTATTTTGGGAAGCACTTATAGCACAAAAGAAACGTCTCAAAAATTACTGAATCAGCAATATAGCCGGCTTACAAATAAATTAATTATTATAGCGCCAACAAAACATTTTATAATGTATGATGATCCTGCATGGTTTCTTGAGGAAGTAAAAAATTTTTTAAAAAATGGATTGAATAATTGAGTTTTTCCGGCAACATATTGATGGCAATATGACTTAAAAAATGTAGAATTTTTACCTGATATAATTTAAAATTTTTGTCTTCAAAAAAAATCCCGGTTTCAATGAAACCGGGATTTATCTTTTAATCTTTTATCTACTATCTACGCATCTACTGCTTCCTGCGCATCTCTGTAATTCTTTATAACATCGTGAGATCTTTTTAAAGATGATTGCTGGTCAGTTATAAGCTTTCGTGTTTCTGCACTTATCTCTGCATCTGATGCTAAAGCTGCTTTATAAGCTTTCTGTGCTGCATCCTCACCATATTCGCATGATTCAAGAATTGCATGCCTATCTTTGCCGGAAAACGTAGCCTTTACATCCAACCACGCCCGGTGAATTTTACCTCCGGTGGTAGTATCAGTAGCAGGTTGGCCGCCATATTTATTTACTTCATTGGTCAATTCAGCCGCAAACTTTCTACTCTGATCTGCCATTTTATTAAATGTTGCCTGAAGATCCACATCAATAGATTTTGTTTTCTCAGATGCATTTACATATCCCAGGGTTCTGTCATTGTTAATACGGATAAGATCATTTAATACTTCGGTTAATTTTTCATTAGTATTCATAATATTTATTTTTTGTTTACGCTTTTATTAAAACCAAAAGCATGCCATTGCCTGTATTGCAATATCAACAGGCTTTCCATTATGCCAGCTTCAATAAAGGGGAAAATTTTCTACTTAAATGTGTGATTACTTCTTCGCTTTCTTATCAATAACTTTGTACAGGGGTTGATTGAAAAAAATGTTAAAATTAAAAATAGCTTTATGACGGAAGTGATACAGGGATTACCGGCATACGTTACTGCTTTTCGTGCAACCGGCACCGTTACAAAGGATGATTATTATAATATAATTAATCCTTACGTTAAAAACGTAGCGAAGACCTGCCCGAAAATGAATTACATGCTGGTTTTAAATACTTCTATTAAAAATTATACTTTGGGTGCGTGGATACAAGACGGACTTCTTGGTGCACGATATTTTTCAAAATGGAACAAGCTTGCTATCGTTACTGAGAAAGACGGAATAAAAAAATTCACTGATACTTTTGGAATTTTTATTCCTGCTCCTACTAAGGGTTTTAAAATGGAAGACCTTGATCTTGCAAAAAAATGGATTTCAGAATTATAAAAATCAGTAAGAATGCAGCGATGCTTTTATTACAGAATCCATTTGAGCTTCAGTAAGTGAATAATTATACTTATATAAAGACGATTCCCAGTCACCATATACAGGATTCGGCAAAACAATAAAACGGTTGCCAAATTCCGGCGCAACCGAATTTACATCTACCTTGCGCTCATCCGAACTTTTTTTATCAAATAAAGAACTGAAATCACTAAGGTTATCTCCCATCAGCATCACTATGGTATGGTTTGCTGCAATGCCCTGCCTGCGCACTTCTTTTGATGAAGTATTTTGTAATGGAAATAAATGTGAACTATCAGCATTGGGAAAATTAAATTTTTGAAGATTCTTAATAGTGAAGTTTCTCTCTCTTTCACCTCGATTGGTAATATAAAAAATTTCAATTCCTTTTGATGAAGCGTATTGTAAAAAACTAAGACTGCCGGGGACCGTATCAGCTTTTATCATCGAAGACCATTCATACCATGAATCTGATTCGTAACCTTTCCCCTGCAAAGTTTGATGTGCTTCGTATGCACTGTTATCTAAAATGGTCTCGTCAATATCAGTAATAATTACTTTAGGCTTTTCAGTTTTAGTAAGTATTATTTCATCAACTCTTTGGTGAGCGATATTAAAAGCCTGGAAACATAAAGCACGGTATTCTGCCGCTCTCTGCAGGTATGCTGTTGCAAATAATTTTCCGTTGGTAACGAGGTTCCCATTACTAATATTATTATTATTCCCAACATTTGAAACGCTTACATGTGGAGCAACCGTGCAGGATGCAGCAAATAAAAACAGTATAAAAAATATTTTTTTCATGTTTTACATTTTAAAGCAAATGTAATCATCAAAAATATTCATACTTGCTTTTTTAATTTTATATTTAGTGATACTTAATGTTATTTTAATATCTCTTAATTTTATTGAAGATTAATTTAAAAATCAAATTAATAAAATGGATTTTGTTGATTACTATAAAACACTTGGGGTTGCAAAAAATGCTTCATCAGATGATATAAAAAAGGCTTACCGTAAACTTGCCAGAAAACTCCATCCTGACCTGAACCCGAATGATAAAGATGCACATAAGAAATTTCAGCAAATAAATGAGGCGAATGAAGTATTGAGTGACCCTGAAAAAAGAAAGAAATATGATCAATACGGCGAGAACTGGAAGCATGCTGATCAATATGAAAAAGCAAAACAACAACAAGGCTCACATGGCGGTGGTGGCGGTGGTTTTGGCGGACAAGATTTTGGGGAATATACCTATTCATCAGGAGATGATTCTGCATTTTCAGATTTTTTTGAATCATTATTTGGTGGCTCCGGAGGAAGAAGAAGCCAAACAAAATATCGGGGCCAGGATTATAGCGCAGAGCTACATCTGTCATTAACTGATGCTCATAAAACGCATAAGCAAACACTTACCATTAATGGTAAAAATGTAAGAATAACTATACCTGCAGGTGTTGAAAACGGCCAGGTTATCAGGTTAAAAAATTACGGAAGCCCCGGAGCTAACGGAGGTCCTAACGGTGATCTACTTATAACGTTTGTTATTAATAACAATACTGCGTTTAGGCGTGACGGTAATGATTTGCATAAAACTGAAGATATTGATTTATACACTGCTGTTCTGGGCGGCGAAAAAACCATCGATTCCATGGATGGAAAAATAAAGCTTAAAGTAAATGCAGGCACGCAGAATGGAATAAAAGTAAGATTGAAAGGAAAAGGGTTTCCTGTGTATAAAAAGGAAGGAGAGCAGGGCGATTTATATATAACATGGAATGTAAAACTACCTACTCATTTAACTGAAAAACAAAAAGAATTATTTACTGAACTATCAAAATTATCAACTTAAAAATTTTGTTATGGAACAGGAAGAATTAATACCTGCTGAAGACTTTTGTATTCATCATAATATCGAATATTCATTTATAAATTCCTTGGAAAACTCAGGATTGATAAGTATTACATCTGTGAAAAGTTCCACTTACATACCTGTTGATGAAATACATAAGCTGGAAAAATTCATTCGGCTTCATTATGATCTTGATATAAATATTGAAGGAATAGAAACGATTAGTTATTTGCTGGAAAGAATTGAGGAGATGCAAAGGGAGATTGTAAATCTTAGAAATAAAATATAATTATGCTCGCAGATAAAGAACTTAAAGCATTTGTGGCTACTGTAAAACCAGCAGAAGCAAAAAAGTTTTATCAAAATACTTTGGGGCTTTCATTATTATCCGAAGACAACTACGCTTTGGAATTTAATGCCAATGGAACTTTATTACGGGTAACAATTGTATCGGGATTTACACCCTATCCATTTACTGTATTAGGCTGGAATGTTGAAGATATATCATCAGTAATAAAATCTTTAAATGATAAAGAAGTTATTTGTGAAAAGTATGGATTTCTTCAACAGGATAGTTTAGGAATCTGGGTTTCTCCCAGTGGTGCGAAAGTTGCCTGGTTTAAAGATCCTGACGGAAATGTTCTCTCGCTTACTGAATTATGAAATAAAATTGCACCATTTCTTTTTTATACAAACGGCCATTCCTTTTTCACTTTTGCTTTAATAAAATAAACAATCGTTCCTAAAAAAATTATAAGCAACCCCCAACTCATTAATTTACTCCCTGTAGAAATTAAAACAAATAACCACATGCCAATTGCAAGAATTACCGGCACAGGAAACAACGGCATTTTGTAAGGAAATTGAATATCATTTTTTTTACTTCGCAATATTAATAAACCAATTCCCTGTCCTATAAATTGTATCATAATCCGCATAGCCAATATAGCGCTGATAACGTCACTTAATTTAAAAAGCATGCTAAAAATAAATGCCAGGCTTCCCAGGAACAATAAAGAAACATAGGGAAATTTTTTTGTTGAATGAACCCTTGCAAAAATTTCAAAAAATTCTCCATCGGCCGCAGCTGCATACGGAATGCGGCTGTAGCCAAGAGTTGCAGAAAAAACGGATGCAAAGGCAACCCACAAAATTAAACAGGTGGCAACCTTGGCCGCAGTACTTCCGGCAAGTATTTGTATAAATTCACTAACAACAAATTCGCTGTTTTTTGCATCTTGCCAGGGAACAACACTCACCACACTTATATTCATCATTAGGTATAAAATGGCAATACCTGCAATAGATATAAACATGCTGCGTGGAATATTTTTCGACGGATTTTTTATTTCGCTTCCCAAATGGCAAACATTATAATAACCCAAATAACTGTAAACAGATTTTACACTTGCAAAACCTATTGCAGTAATAAACGCATAATCTACGTTTATGCCTGTATTAATATTTTTTATAGGCGCTAAAAAATTTCCGTGTGCAATACCGCCTCCGATAATCCAGAACATGGTAACAATTACACCACTCCAAAGAAACATACTTATTTTACCAATGGCTTCGATTTTCCGGTACAATAAAACAATAATTAAAACAACAACGCATCCACTCACTATTTTTTCTGCAATAAAATTCAGCGAAATCAGGTAAGAAAAATATTTTGCAAATCCTATTGCAGCAGAAGCAATCACAAGCGGCGCCTGGATCATGGTTTGCCATACAAATAAAAAACTCATCATTTTACCGGCGCTCTTTTTTCCATATGCTTCTTTCAAAAAATTATAGGAGCCGCCTGCTTTTGGAAATGCAGCTCCGAGTTCACTCCAGATCATTGCATCGATTATTGAAAGAAATGCTCCCGCCAGCCATGCGTATAAAAAATATGGGCCATTCATCATGCCGATAACCATTGGCATTGTAATGAAAGGTCCAATGCCTACCATATCTGTCATATTTATAGCAGTAGCCTGTGCCAGGCTAAGCCTCCTTTCCAAAACATGTTGCGGCATTTAAAACTACAGTTGAATAAAATGGAATAAAGATGCTTAAAGAATTAAACATAAAAATACAAAAGCATAATAAATGAATCATTATCATTTATTATGCTTCAAAATAGAATAGAAATAAACTATTTCTTGTAATAGGTGATGGTTCTCTTTACAATTTTAACAGGCTTGCCGTCTTTATCCATTTCGGTTCGTTGAGTCCAGTTGCCCTTATCGTCAAAAGTGTCGTAGCGGTATTTTGTAATTGTAGTTATTGTTGTATCCTTTTTTGTTGAGTCTGTTTTTATTTGTTTATAAGTTGATTCAACAACATTGTTTTTATCATCGTACGTTTGAGCATAAGTAGATGTTTCCTTTCCTACACTATCTTTGGCACTTTGATCTGTGAGAAACTGATTGTTATAGTTGAATGTCATGCTTGATTTCAATGTGCTGTCAGGTTTATATTGTTTAAATCCCGTGATGCGCCCATAATCATTTGCCGTAATATCAGTGTAATAAAAGTCCATTTTATCTGTTGAGTCAAAACTCTGTGCTTCGGAGTATATGCCATCTTTATTCTGCACAGTAAGTGAAGACGTTTCTTTGCCGTTTTTTGTAAATTTCTGACCGGTGAATAATCCTTTATCATCATGAGTGAATGTACCTTCTTCATTATCTGTGCCTGCCTTATTAACAGAAGTATAGCCGGAGGAATACCCCTTCTCATCATATTTTGTTGATGATACACAGCAGGAATCAAGTTCCCCCATTTTACCGGTGCTGTCTGCTTTAAAGGTTGAGTCAGTTGTTTGTTCTACTTTGCCGGATAAATTGTCAGCCAGCCAGTCAGTGTTTTTAGTCTCCTCCTTTTTTGATTCGTTACAGGAAATTACAAATACCATAGCCATCAAAAGAAATGAAAATTTTTTCATGTTACGTATTGTTTAAAATTAATAATGGAGGGAGGAAGCAGCAGGCGAAAGAAATAGTAATAGCGATGACTAAAGTAGGTTTTATTATTGAAAAAGAAGAATAAAGGAAATATATTTCGCTAAAGGAACTTTTCTTCTTTTCCCATTCGAAGCATTTCGCCATAACCCTGTTTACGGGAAAGCGCTGTAACGGCCCTGGCTATTCGATTTGCTTTCGTCTCTTCTGTTTTCGCACTTTCAATCCATTTACTAAAATAATTTCGATGGCTGCCGGGAAGAGAATTAAAAAATTCCAAAGCAGCAGGCTCATCAGCCAGACAAATTAAAAAGGTTTTATTTATTTCAACATCGCGTTTATCTTCGGCAAGATTCACTTTTATAACAGCTCCTTTTCTTTTACCCAAAGCCTTGCGAATAGTAGCATTTATTGGAATAATGAAACTACCACCTCCCATCGGTAAAAGGCTGGTGCGTTCGATTTTATAATTATCTAATGAGCCTTTTACCCTGAATGATTTTTTACAGGCTGGTTTAATTTCTGAAGCAATCTCTTCGGGAATTTCAATATACGACCAACCGGTTTTTTCGCCTTGTTCATTAAATTTTTTTATAACGGCATTAAATTGAATCATGGAGCTCAATTTATAAAATCAAAACATCACTTCAAAATTCATACATAACTTTGTACGCATTTTAATCTAAAAAATAAATGAGCAAACTTTCCGTCAACATAAATAAAATTGCAACACTTCGTAATTCAAGAGGGGGCAATAATCCTGATGTGATTAAAGCAGCTATTGATATTCAAAATTTTGGAGCGGAAGGAATTACTGTGCATCCCCGTCCGGATGAAAGGCACATTCGCTATGCAGATGTGTATGAATTAAAAAAAATTATAACAACGGAATTTAATATTGAAGGCAATCCCAAAGAACAAAAATTTATAGACCTCGTTCTTGCTAATAAACCTGAACAGGTAACGCTTGTTCCGGACACTGAAGGACAGCTTACTTCTGATCATGGGTGGGATACTATAAAAAATGAAGATTATTTAGTTGAAATAATTTCCGTGTTTCAGAAAGCAGGTATCCGTGTTTCTATTTTT
>CBIGQT010000031.1:0-12950 GCA_966191655.1 uncultured Ginsengibacter sp. | reverse complement strand
CTAAAGCCAACACAGCCCAACATTTCAAACTACGACCTGAAGGTCGTGGCAACAAGCAATGCAAACCATTTTTAAATAGCTCTTAAAAAATGAAACCCAAAAAACCGTTCCAATCTTTGATATTATTATTTGCTATAATAGCTGTGGCATTTATTTCAAATAAACACAAACCGGTCTTTTACATTATCGGCGACTCAACCGTAAAGAATGGAAGTGGAAGCAGCACGAATCTTTTGCAGGGATGGGGAAGTTTTATAGTGGATTATTTTGACACAACAAAAATCACAGTAGAAAATGATGCCATCGGTGGCAGAAGCAGCAGGACTTTTTTAACTGATGGAAGATGGGATAAAATTCTTTCAACATTACAAAAGGGAGATTATGTTATCATGCAATTCGGCCACAACGATGGCGGCCCTTTGGATGATACAGCAAGAGCAAGAGGAACCATCAAAGGAATTGGTGATGACAGTATGGAGATTTATAATCCTATTCGTAAACAAAAAGAAACAGTGCATACTTACGGTTGGTATATGCGAAAATATGTGAATGATACAAAAGCTAAGGGAGCCATACCGATTGTTTGTTCTCCTATTCCGCATAATGATTGGGAAAATAATAAAGTAAAAAGATGGAGCGATAACAGTTACGCCGGTTGGGCAAAGCAAGTAGCCGAATCGGAAGGAGCTTATTTTATTGACCTGAATAACCTGGTATCAGATAAATATGAAGAACTGGGGGCTGATAAAGTAAAGACTTTTTTTCCTCATGATCATACACACACAAATAAAGAAGGAGGAATGCTGAATGCTGAAATTGTTATCAACGGAATTAAAAATTTAAAACATTGCGAACTGAAAAAATATTTGTTGAAATAATTTCTATTCTTACAATTCCCTTATCCATATATTACGAAAGCTAACAGTATTATGATGATCCTGTAACAGCAAGGGCTCTTTGGCTGCATGCTTTACGTACTTCGGCACTCCGATAAATTGCATGGGGCCCCATAGCTCAACATTATTTTGAATCAACACACCGTTCTGTATAACGGTCATGCGTGCGGGAGATTTAAGTGAGCTGTCTTCATAAAACTGTGGCGCCGTAAAAAAAATATCATAGCTCTGCCATTGGCCGGGAGGTTTGCAAACATTTACCATAGGCATGTGTTGCTTATAAATACTTCCTGCCTGCCCGTTGGAATAAGTAAGATTATCATAAGAATCGAGTACCTGTAATTCATAAAGCGACATTAAAAATACACCGCTGTTTCCGCGGCCCTGTCCGCTATCCTTTACTTCCGCCGGGGTTCTCCATTCAATGTGCAACTGGCAATCGCCAAAGCTTTGCTTTGTACGCAGATCGCCCGAAAAAGGAACGACTGTGAACCCATTATCATCGGCTTTCCAATTAAATGGTTTGCCATCTTTGCTTACCCAGTTAGCAGTATCTTTTTTTGCCCTGAATAAAACAATTGCATCGGAAGGTGGATCAGCATCAGTTTTACCGGGAGCAACCAGGCGTGGAACCGGCCACCATATCTCCGTAAGTGTAGGATCGCCTCTGTGTTGTGCATCAACCAACGATGATGTTAGCATTATTAAAAACAAGATAAGATTTGATTTCATGTTTATATTTTTTTGCTAAATGTATTATATAACGATCACCATTAAACGCTAAAAAATTTCTTACAGCTTTTTGATTTTTACATTTCGATAATATATTTCCGAATATTCGGACTGGAGTAATATTCTTCCATTTTTATTACTGGCCTCTTCTCCCACATTTACAACAACGCCATTTACGGCCTGGATACATTTGCCGTTATATGAAATGATCTGAACGGTGTTCCATTCACCATTTGGTTTTTCACCGTCAGCATACTTTTGCATTCTCGTATGGTTGGAAGGTTGGTTCTCCACTCCTTTTACTTTAATAGTGCTGAAACCCAGCAACCAGAAATCACCGACATCCCCTTCCTGTATCTGGCATTCGATGGAAGAAGGCCAGATGGAATCAGGTGAATTAGCCGGGATGTTATAACATACACCACCGTCGCGTTTTGCATCTTGCCGCGGCGGCCATTTTTTTTCTCCCCATTTAAAATCAACTTTGAAATGATAGTTGTTGTATGCACTGTCGGTCATCGCGTAACCAAGATCTTTTCCCAGAACGTGAATAACATTATTTTCAATTCTGAAATCAGAATCGGGATCATTATTAACACCGATATCTTTCAGATAAGTATGCCATCCCTTTAAATCTTTTCCGTTAAATAAAGTGGTGAACAAATCATTGGTTACAGGTTTTATATTTTTAATTACAAAAACATAATCATTGTAATCGCCGTTTTTTGCTTCTTCAAAACAAAGCAAATAATTATTGGAAATTAATTCCCCTTCGTTATTTCTTATTGGATATATCCTGGTTGCATGTACTGCATTTGCAGGAAAAAATAACATGTTCCATACATCCTCAGAAAAGACTGTATGCGTCCGACCGTTCGCGTAAAATCCAAACATATTTTTACCCGGATCAAACGAGGTTGATCCGGAAGCTATTGTTGGAAACAAACATTGATGTTCCGGAAAGGCGCCTGCTTTTGATAAGACACCTACCTGCCTTTTTTGAGGTGAAGAAGCCGAGTCAATATAATAACCAAACGGAAGTTCAAAGTCCGGAGAATATCTTGCTACAGGTGTAATTTCAACATTACCCTTTCCTGCTTTTTCAAAAAGTGAGGATGGTATTTCATCGCCTTGCAATTGAGGCAGGCTGTTATTTGACAATGATGTCCAGCCAATATTTATCTTATATTCCAATGCATCCGCTACCGTTTGCAGCGTTGGTTCATTTTTTCCCTCGAGGCCATTTGTACTAAGGCCTGTAAGACTAATTTTATTAATTGGTTTTCCGAAAGCATTCTTTATAACCAAACTGGATTTTGCGATTCCTGCAAAATCACTGGCAGGGCTAAACGCAATTACAAGTTTATTTTTTTTAAACGACAGGATTTTAAAGGCAGCCGTGTCACCGTCAGTTAATTTTACAAACTTTGCATTGGCAGGAAGAATAGCAGAATCTGGCTTACTTACAGTTCCTTTTATCGCAGAGAAAATAAAAGTCTTTTTAACTTGAATTTTGTTTTGGCAAACGGCAGCAATAGTTGCGGCAAAGAAAACGCCTGCAGTAAGAAAATATCTTTTCATATAAAGTCAATCGTTTAATGCCGCAGCATATAAATGTAACATTGAAACTATAATATCGTGGCAAATAACGCATCCTGTCGCATCCTGCTTAGTTGCTGTTCATTAATCTGATAAAATTTCTACCTTAGATTATAATGATAAAAACGTGTTTCATTTTCGTTGCTTGTTTTTTTATTTCTGCGATTCTTCAAGCTCAAACAAAAATCGATCGTAAGGCGTTAGTCGAAAGGCACAATGTGGTTAATAATCACTTTGACACCTTATCATCTCTATCCGTTGGCAATGGCGGTTTTGCATTTACTGTTGATGCTACCGGTTTACAATCCTTCCCTGACGCATACTCGAAAGGCGTTCCGCTGGGAACTGAAAGTGAGTGGGGCTGGCATAGTTTTATCAATACAAACCATTACACATTTGATGAAACATTAAAAGATTATTTTATACACGGAAGAAATATTCCATACTCTGTTGAGCTGAAAGAACCGAAAAGAAATAAAGAAGCGGTTGAATGGTTCCGGCAAAATCCGCACCGGCTTCAGTTAGGAAATATTGGTTTTGATATTATAAAAAAAGATGGAAACCTTGCCACAATTAACGATATAAAAGATATTCATCAAACACTCGATTTATGGACGGGTGAAATTCATTCAAAATTTACAGTTGAAAATATTCCTGTAGATGCGATTACTGTATGCCACCAACAACAGGATGCAATTGCGGTGAAAATTATTTCGCCATTGCTTAAAGAACAAAGATTGCATCTGCGTTTACGCTTTCCCTATCCTACCGGTGCGTGGTCTGATATGGGAAATAATTTTACAAATGATGATAAGCATTCTTCATCTATTGTATTTCAAAAAAATAATACCGCTTTATTTCAGCATACAATAGATACAACCACTTATTATGTTGCGGCAAAGTGGAACGGGAAATCAAACATAAAAAATATAAGTGCCCATTATTATGACATCATTCCAAATTCAACAAACAATTTTGAAATAACATTTTGTTTTACACAAAATAAAAATGTTACAAGCCTTTCTTTATTTTCAGCAACCGAAAATAACAGCAAACAACAATGGCGAAAATTCTGGGAAAGCGGCGGCGCTATTGACTTTTCAGGCAGCACAGATCCAAGAGCTTTTGAATTGGAAAGAAGAATTGTATTATCACAATACTTAACAAAGATCCAATGTGCAGGACATTATCCTCCACAGGAGACAGGACTTACTTATAACAGTTGGTATGGAAAACCGCATCTTGAAATGCATTGGTGGCATGGTATACATTTTTCTTTATGGGGAAGAAATGATCTGCTTGAAAGAAGTCTAAGCTGGTATAAAAAAGTGGAACCTGGAGCTAAGCAAATTGCAAAAAGGCAGGGCTATGATGGCGTGCGATGGCAAAAGATGACTGACAATAAGGGCGAAGAAAGTCCTTCATCAGTGGGCGCTTTTTTAATATGGCAGCAACCGCATTTTATTTATTATGCTGAGTTGTGTTATCGCAATCATCCGGATACCGCAACGCTAAAAAAATATAAAGACCTTGTTTTTGCGACGGCAGATTTTATGGCTTCTTATGCATATTATGATTCTGCGAAGCAAAGATATATTTTGGGTAAAGGTGTTATTCCTGCTCAGGAAAGATTTAAAGCAACCGAAACTTTTAATCCAACTTATGAGCTGGTTTACTGGCATTGGGCATTGAGTGTTGCGCAGCAATGGAGAAAAAGATTACACTTGCCTGCCAATAAAAAATGGGATGATGTTTTAAAAAAATTATCGCCATTGCCGATACAAGACAACAAATATTTATTTACCGAAAGTGCTACAGACCTGCCTGCCGGACAGGCAGGTTCTTATACCAATCCTGAGTACAGAACCGATCATCCTTCTGTTTTCGGGGCATTAGGTATGACGCCACAGACGGGACAGGTTGATACCGCTATCATGCACAATACTTTTAATTGGATATGGAATAACTGGTCGTGGAATAAAACCTGGGGATGGGATTTCCCAATGACCGCAATGACGGCCACACGGTTAGGCCTGCCCGAAAAAGCAATAGATGCTCTGTTAATGCCTGTTCAAACAAATACATACTTAAATAACGGACACAATTACCAGGATGAACGTTTAACAATATATCTTCCCGGCAACGGAGGCTTGCTGGCAGCTATAGCCATGATGTGTGCAGGTTATGATGGATGCAATACAATTAATCCCGGCATTCCCAAAAATGGTAAATGGAAAGTGAGATGGGAGGGGTTGAAAAGAATGCCTTAGCTTCAGGATACCACGGGATAATTCTTAAACAGGAAATAAGTATCATACATTAGTCAATAACGATTGCCATTATGAAAAAAATAAGTTTTATAAAATTAAATATTCTCTTTTGCTCGTTCAGCTTGTTGTCATTGCATTTATGTGCGCAAAAAATTCCACCAAAGAAAGAGGTGATAAAAACTGCTGAACTTGCAAACGCTTACTTCATGAATAAATGGCCCGATCCGGGCAAAGAAATTTATGTCCCGTCAAAAAATAAAACGTGGCCCAGCAACATCTGGACACGAGCAGTATATTATGAAGGCCTGATGGCTTTATATGCAGTAGATAAAAAGAAAGCCTATTACGATTACGCAATTGATTGGGCGAATAAACATAGCTGGAATTTAAGAGGCGGAATAACTACAAGAAATGGCGACAATCAGGCATGCGGCCAAACCTACATTGACTTATACAAGTTAGACAGACACGAAGAACGAATAAAAAATATAAAAGCGTCCATTGATTCAATGATGGCAACCGACAAAATTGATGACTGGACATGGGTAGACGCAATTCAAATGGGCATGCCAGTATTTGCAAGGTTGGGAGTAGTTTATAATGATACAAATTATTTTCATCGCATGTATAACATGTACGCATATACGAAATATAAGCAGAGTGGTAATGGATTGTATAATGCATCCGACCGATTATGGTGGAGAGATAAAGATTTTACTCCGCCTTATAAAGAACCTAACGGTGAAGATTGTTACTGGAGCCGTGGCAATGGCTGGGTGGTAGCGGCTTTGGTGAGAGTTATTCAATTGCTTCCGAAAACGGATCCTCATTATAACGAATACCTGGAAGACTATAAAAATATGATGAATGCAATAGCCCCTTTGCAAAGAAGCGATGGTTATTGGAATGTGAGTTTACATGATTCAACCGATTTTGGCGGAAAGGAACTTACAGGCACTTCATTATTTACTTATGGAATGGCGTGGGGGATCAATAACGGATTTCTTAACAGGAAAAAGTTTTTACCGTTAGTAATCAAAGCATGGAATGCGATGGAACAAAGTGTGCATCCCAACGGGTTTCTTGGATACGTTCAGGGAACAGGTAAAGAGCCAAAGGACAGTCAGCCAGTGGGTTTTGATCATGTTCCCGACTTTGAAGATTTCGGATTGGGATGTCTTTTGTTGGGTGCAAGCGAAGTATATCAATTAAAAAAATGATTCAAAGAATAACTGCAATAATTTTTACTATTAGCATTTTGTTGTACCTGATTTTTCTGTTCAACAGGACAAAAAGCGAAACAGCATTGTTTAGTTATCGTTTTATAAAAGCCTGTGGCTTAGGGCATGTGTCATAACAAATATCCGGAGGCGACAATTACATCTCCGGATATATATTATAGGGTAATGAAAAATTAATAATTATGCGATTTTACAATAGCTTCCGCGTCATTTAAATGTTTTTGGAGCACGGGTAATGTATTTGCTGCAAAGGTTTTCATATCACTATCCTTCGAATTATCGGCGGCTTTTTGAAACAGGTCCACAGCATCTTTATGATCTTTAACCATTTGATTCATGTAAGCTTTGTCAAAATCTTTACCAGTCTTTTTCATTAAATCTGTCATCATATCCATATTATCGCTACCAGGCATAGCAGGAAGCGTAATATTTTTTGATTTTGCGATTGATTTTAATTCATCGCCTGCCTTCGTATGGTCTTTAACCAACATGCTGGCATAATCTTTTACACTTTTATCGGAGGCATGTTTAACTGCATATTCGCCCATTTTTATTTCGGTCATACCGGCATTAGCCGCTTTGACTGCAAAATCAGCTACGTCATCGTTAACTCCCATACCGGCAACAGTATCTTTGGGTGCCATCATAGATGTGGTATCTTTTACGTCATTAGCGCTATCAGCTTTGGCTACGCTATCGTTTGAGCTTCCACTATTACAAGCCTGCATTCCTACAATTCCCGATAATAATACAAGCATACTTAACTTTTTCATGATATTTAATTTTTTAGTTATGAAATAAGTTTTACAAATAGCGAGCCATGCAGGTCAATACCGGAATTTTTTACACAATGAGATCAAAATGGCAATTAATTTGTGGATTTTTACACTCAATATTCCACGTTAGATACAATAATGTAGCTGGAAACATGCTATCGCAGCAGCCTAATGGTAAAGTTTACTCATTACAAAAGCAATAATATGATGATCTATTTAAATCAAAAATTTATTTTATTTCAAAAAAGTAAAATGATAAAAATTCATATATATTCACTTTTGACCAGGAAGATACGTATGTTTAATTTCCTCTTAATAACTCAAAAAGTTCAAAACAAAAAAGCCCGTACATAGCCCGTAGAAAAGAATTCCTGTGCCTAATTTATTTAGAAGGTTTCGATTTAATTAATCCTAAACCAATCCACATCAACATAACCTCCCAATTCTTTTGTTGAATAATTGAACAAACAAAATTTATTACCCGTAAATATTTTTAAGCTGAATCGCATCAGCAGTTCATTTCCCAAAGGCTTGAATGTTTTGTTATCTGTGCTGTATTCAAATGTTGCTTTTGAAGAAGCATTGGATGCAATTGTTCTTAAATAAATAGCTGATGCCTGAATGGAAATAGAATCAATCACCTTTCCATCATTCACCATGATGATGTATTTGCTGTTTCCATTTTGCTTAATGCCAATGTATGCATACGGGTCCTGGAATACAGCAATACCGGCTATATCGCCATCTTCCATTTTACTTACATCAATCTTTGTTGTTGCGATAGTTGGTTGTGTTTGATCGTGTTTTGCAAAGGGTCGTTGTGTTAAAGTATTACGAGCCATTTTAAAATCATTGGTAACACTTGAAGTTATCAAACGCAAATAACCTGGTTTCTTTATTAGCGACCATTTTGTTGAATCAGGATTATGATTCCATCCCCATTGCATTCCTAATTTTTTTTTATTGAATTCATCTGATGTCGGGAAATTTTTTATAGGATGTGTTTTACCAACGTTGGGTTTTTTATAAGTGGTAACAGCTTTTCCATTCACGCCAATCATAGGCCAGCCATCAACCCATGTTATGGGTTGCAATGATGGGAAACGGCCAAAAGGCCCGCTGTCAACAAATAATATCGTCCACCATTCGCCGGTTTGTGTTTGTATTAATGCACCCTGGTGAATACCATAATTTATACCTCTTGTTGTATCATACATCAATAACTTTTGTTCATAAGGTCCATAAATATTTTTCGAGCGCAATGCTACCTGCATGCCGTCTCTTCCGCCATAGGTGCAATACAAATAATAATAACCATTGATTTTATAAACATGCGTTCCCTCAAGGCCGCGTCGAATGTCACCTGTGTAAACCAATGAATCAGGGCCAACTGCAACAAGGCTGTCATTTACTTCAGTAATAGAAATTTTATTATAGCCCTGCGCTACATAAGTTTTACCATCTTCATCAAAAAATAAACCCGGGTCATAAAAACCTTTTGGCAAATGCGTAATATGCCAGGGGCCTTCCGCTTTATCTGCAGTACACATAAAGCCACCTTCATTCAGCGTAATAAACAATAAATAAAATTTTCCATTGTAATATTTCATACTCGTAGCCCACTGCCCGTGGCCATACCGGCTGCAGGTATCAAGATTATAACAATCATTGAAGTCAAATCGCGGAACGGCGTTGCTGCAATATTCCCAGTTTACAAGGTCATTCGATTTTAAAACTGTAACACCAGGAAAAATAAACATCGTTGTTGTAACCATATAATACATATCACCAACACGAATCACATCCGGATCTGGAAAATCCGCAGAGACTAACGGGTTGGTGTAAGTGCCATCGCCACTGTCGCTATGTACATTTTGGGCTGATAAGATGTTTAATGAAAGAACTGGAAACAACAGAAGCAATACAAATGGCTTCAATTTTTTTTTGATCAACATCTTGAATGATTTTATATATTTTATCAGGCAACCAATAAATTTCTACCTGGTTTGAATTTGCATGACCGTTACCGAATAAGGTAGAAAGCTTTGACTGAAACTATTTTTTAATCCTTTTACAGTTGATGTTACAGAAACAATCTTTTGCGGATCGCTAATGGTATTTGTATCATCAGGCTTGTCACTTTTTATTACAACCACTGTTGCTTCGGGTGAAATCTTTATTGCACCATCAAGGTTTATTTTTACAGTTTGTTTTTTAGCGATTGTGTTTACTACTTTCAGGTAAATAGTTCCTGTTGTGTCATTAATTGTAGCAGAATAAAATAGTGTTGGAACTGGTTTGGATTTTATTCCGTCTGCACTATCTTTTTTAGAGAGCGGAGCGTTTTGAACAGGTATATTTTCAACTGTTGCAGGCACAATCTTATTGCCTAAATAATGGCTGAACAATTTCTGCAAATAATAAGATGGCGAGCCATAACTGTTCAGCGCATCGTAGCCTATCAAATCAGAATCCCATTGCCATGCTCTTTTTTTAGTAGCAGAATCTTTACTAACGTTTACGAATAGAGGTGCATAGCAAGACATGATTATCAAATCTGAATTGCGTTCCATGCCTGTCATCCATGCAGCATCGCCAAGCGCAGCATTTAAGTTGGTAGTTGGTGCACCTTCACGTGTTGCCCATTCGCCCACAAATACTTTCGGGCCGTTGCGGTCGTATGTATCATACTGGGAGGCATTCTCCCACATATCCCACGAGTTGCGATAATAGTGTTCGTCCACTACAAGAGGGGGTTTGCCTGATGTAACTTGCATCGAAGGATACTGTGTAGCGGGAATGGTAGAAATGCAGGTGAGTTGCGGATATTTAACTTCAATCGCATTTCTGAACTGGGTGAATCTTCCATCATAGCTATTCGATCTGTCGAACCAATCTTCATTGCCAATTTATACATATTTAAGTTTGAACGGTTCGGGGTGCCCGTCTGCAGCACGCTTAGCGCCCCAATATGTACTGGCATCACCAATAACGTATTCTATCTCGTCAAGGGCATCATCAACATAAGGCTTTAAAAGCGGCCCTGCATCTACATGATCGCCACTTAGCGAATAACCGGCATAAACTGCCAGCAGAGGTTCTGCACCCATATCTTCTGTCCATTTCAAAAACTCAAGCAAACCCATTCCATCAGAGGCACGATAACCCCAGGAACCATTATGGCCCGGCCTGCTTTCCAAAGGGCCAAGTGTTGTCTTCCAGGGAAAGGCATCGGTAATCATTGGTCCTTCTAAAAAATTTCCCCCGGGAAAACGCAAAAATTTTGGTTTCATATCAACCAGCATTTGCATCAGGTCAGTTCTAAAGCCATTAGGTTGGTTGTTGTAGGTTGGCGGAAATAAAGAAACTAAATTAAAATAATAAACACCTACACGGTCGGTAGAAATTACAAAGCGTGCATCTTTGGTTGGCTTTACATCTGCAGCCGTGGTTAAGTTAAGTTCATATTTTTTCCAGTAAATGCTTTTTTCGAGATTAATGGTTCCCGTTGCATATACCGTTTTACTATCATTACTTTCGATTGAAACTTTTATTGGCCCAGGTGTATTGTTTTCAATTACCGGAAGCGGAGGCGTTGTGGGTTTTGGCTCCCAGGGCCAGCGTGGCGGCTCCCTGCGGTCTGTGCCCTTTATATAAAATGAAGCTTTGTATGTAGTGGAAGGTTTTACCGGGACACCCCAGTAACCTTCATTCGCAACACCAACTCTTCCATTAGCTTTTTCTACTGTGAGCCTTAAACATGGTTGTAATGAACCATTTATCGCATTACGGCGCTCATCATTAGGAACGTTTTCTTCCGCCCCAGTTAATTTGATACTGGCTTCTGCCGATGGATTATCCTTTACAAGACTCCATCCTTCGGGCGTAGTTTTACTATCTTTAAAAATCCGGTTGCGGATAAGTTCTGCATACAAACCGCCATCATAAGAATGGTTGATCTCCTCCGTCATCATGCAATGTTATGGTTGGCGTTTGTGCATTAATTTTTGCGCAGCAAAAGAGAGAGAATGTTGCTAAAAAAATAAATTTAGTTAGTTTCATTTTTGATAATTTAATTAATAAAAAGTTTTTAAATATTGAATGCTATATATAATACCATTATAAAGATGCGTTACACATATTCTATTAATTTAAAATCATAGTATTCACATCTAATTATCATTCTTTGTTCTTACCAGGCGAACATAGTATAAGCCGCCGGCAGTGTTATGTTGCAACGATTGAAATTTTATTCTTACATGATTTTTATCTTTCAACATAGCGTCGGGAATTGCATATTCAACATCAAAAAATTTAGATTGATTCCATTTGCCGGTATTATCTTCTGATATTAATTTTTCATCATCCAAGTAAATATCAAATTTCCTGTTGCCCCATTCTGCACCCCAGTAGCGAACTATTAAACTCAAATTAGTTTCCCCGTTTGTAGAAAGATTATAACTGAAAGAGCCGCCGTTAAACGCTTCGCGATACTGGTTATCATTCGCTGTTCCCGAACGTGATTGATTGCTTTGCATAGCATGGTCAACTTCCGGTTGTTGTTCGCCTGGTGTAATAAAATCTATGGTGCGTTTATCGAGCGCTATCTTCTCTTTTTCATCTGTGGCAATTGAATCGAGATACGATTGGTATTGTTCATTTGATAAAGCCATCCAATACATCATATAACGTGCATCATGAATTTGGTAAAAAGGCTGCAGTGTTATATTTGTCGGGTTAACCATCTTCACATTTTGTATTGAAAAATTTAGCGGCTCATTTTTTACGGGCGTTAAATTTTTGGTAATGGATGATAAATTATTTTCTATAAAAATCGGCGCTTTATCAACCGGTAATTTTTTACCGCCGGGGATTTGCCCCCACCGGCCATCATCTGCAATCAACCCCTGTAAATCTTCTGTTCCTGTTTTTGCACCGAGCAAAATCGGGCCATGAATAATGGCGATATATTGCGGCACATTCGGCAAGTGTTCAATAGTATTATGCATCGGCAAATCAACTTCAACAACATCACCCTTTTTCCATGAGCGATTAATGGTTATGTAGGAGGAAGGATGATTGGTGAAGGCAATAGCTTTGCCATTCACTGAAATTTTTAATGCACCATCATTTACCCAGGAGGGATAGCGCACCATTAATTTAAAAGGTGAAGCGCCTTCTGTTATAACCAGTTTTGTTTTTTCTTCATAAGGAAATTTTGTTTCCTGTTTTATTTTAATTTTTTTATTGCGCCAGTTTAATTCAGACGCAACAAAAAGATTTACAAATAATGAATTCTGCTGGTGCGTATAAATAAATTCATTGTACTTGCCGTGGTTTTCCATACCTGTTCCAACACAACACCACATGGCTTCATTAGGCGAAGAGTACACACGATAGCTTCTCGGGCGAACAGGAGTGAAATATACATAACCG
>CBIGQT010000030.1:0-13019 GCA_966191655.1 uncultured Ginsengibacter sp. | reverse complement strand
TTTTTATTTTTGAATTTAGAAAAAAGGTCATTCTTAAAATACATGAAGATTAGTTACAATTGGCTTAGAGCTTATTTACCAGGCGATGAAATAACGACGGCTATTATAAAAAGCCCGCAAAAGCTTTCCGATATTTTAACATCGGTGGGCCTGGAAGTTGAAAGCCTGGAACATTATGAACAAATAAAAAATTCCTTATCAGGCTTAATAATAGGAGAGGTTATTACCTGCGAAAAACACCCGGATGCCGATAAATTAAAAGTCACGACCGTTGATAACGGTAATGGCGAAACGCTGCGAATAGTTTGTGGGGCAAATAATGTTGCAGCAGGCCAAAAAGTAATTATTGCTCCGGTTGGTACTACGTTATATCCCATAAACGGAGAACCTTTGGTAATAAAAAAAGCTAAAATACGTGGAGTAGAAAGCAATGGAATGATATGTGCTGAAGATGAGATTGGTATTAGTGAAACCCATTTAGGAATTATTGTACTCCCCGCGGATACGAAGATAGGAGAAACTGCCTACAATTATTTTAAACCATACAGCGATTGGATATTTGAAATAGGCCTTACACCTAACCGAATGGATGCTATGAGCCACCTGGGAGTTGCAAAAGATGTATGTGCTTACCTTGCTCATCATCATAAAACTCACATACAACCGGTTTTGCCTTTTACTAATATTTTTAAAGCCGATAAGACTTCACAAAAAATAAACGTTACTATAAAAAATCAGGAAGGATGCAGCCGCTATGCAGGAGTAAGCATTTCCGGCATTAAGATATCACCTTCTCCTGTCTGGCTACAAAACAAGCTAAAAAGTATCGGTGTACGGCCGATTAATAATATAGTTGATATTACCAATTTTATACTTCATGAAACCGGTCAGCCGCTGCATGCATTTGATGCAGATAAAATAAAAGGAAATTCAATAGTTGTACAAACGCTTCCGGATAAAACTAAATTTATCACCCTTGATGAAAAAGTTCGCTCATTAAGTAGTGAAGACATTATGGTATGCAATGGAGATAATGAGCCTATGTGTTTTGGAGGTGTTTTTGGTGGCCTTGAAAGTGGAGTTACAAAAGATACGGTAAATATTTTTTTGGAAAGCGCCTGGTTTAATCCCTTGTATGTTCGAAAAACATCTTTCAGGCATAATCTAAGAACTGACGCGGCCATACGTTTTGAAAAAGGAGTAGACATCAGCAACACGGTGAATGTTTTAAAAAGAGCAGCTTTATTAATTAAAGAAATTTGCGGCGGCCTTATTTCTTCCGAAATTATAGATGTATATCCTGTTCCTAAAATTAAAAATGAGATTACATTACAAAATTATTATCTAAAAAAAGTTAGTGGTAAAAATTATCACCCGGATACGGTAAAAAGTATTTTAAAAAGCCTCAATTTTTCGATTATAAAAGAGGGCATAGACGAATTAAGAGTTGCTGCGCCGTTCAGTAATCCTGATATAACGATTCCTGCAGACATTGTGGAAGAGATTATGCGTATAGACGGTCTTGATAACATAGAAATTCCTTCAACTATTAAAATGGCGCCTGCAATTGAAACCGGAGCTGATGAAGCGGCTTTGAAAGAAAAGATAGCAGGGTGGCTGGTGGGAAATGGATTTTCAGAAATTTTTACCAATTCAATCACTAACAGCAAATATTTTGATGAGACAGTATTGTCTAAAGCCGTAAAGCTTATAAATAGCTTAAGTGAGGATTTGAACGTAATGCGACCTTCGATGATGCCCACCGGGCTTGAAAGTATTGCATACAACATCAATAGAAAAAATGCCGATTTATTATTTTTTGAATTTGGCAAAATATACGATGAAACAGAAAAAGGAAAGTATAATGAGACCGAAAGTCTCGCTATTTATTTTAGCGGAAATAAAAATGAAAACGATTGGAAAAATAAGGCCAAAAAAACAGGCATCTATTTTGCAAAAGGAGTCTGTAATACAATTTTGAGATTAGCCGGATTAAATAATTTTAAATTTTCCGGTGGTGATAATGATCTCCTTGACGATTTTATTACGGCGAACTTAAATGGAATTTCTATAGCAGAGATGGGAAGTATAAAAAAATCGATTCTTGAAAAGTTTTCAATAAAGCAACCGGTTTTTTATTTATATATAAATTGGCGGCAATTTGTTTCATTAACAAAAACAACACAAATTGCTTTTGAGGAAATTCCTAAATTTCCCCACGTAGAAAGAGACCTTTCGATTGTGGTTGATAAATCGACTTCTTATGAAAAGCTTGAGGAATCGGTACGGACATTAAGGATTGTAAACCTTAAAGGGTTTAAATTATTTGATGTATTTGAAAGTGAAAAATTAGGTGCGAACAAAAAATCAATGGCCATCAGTTTCACATTTTATGATAAAGAAAAGACATTGACCGACGCAGAAACTGATGCAATGATGAATAAGATTATTAATTCAATTGAAAAAAACATGTCTGCCGAGATAAGAAGAAATAATTAATGAGCATTCTTGAAGAACATATTAATTCTATAAATTTAAAGTTACAGTTGCTGCTAAAAAAATATGCAGTACTTCAAAAAGAAAATTCAATTCTTACTAAAGAAATTGAAAGCTGCAAAAAAAATGAAAAAGATTATCTGCAGAAAATTGATTCTCTTGAAATTCAGGCCGGCATTCTTAAATCTTCAGCCGGTCATTTAAATGACAAGGAAAAGCATGATTTTGAAAAAAGGATTAATCAATATATAAAAGAGCTTGATAAATGTATGGCAATGCTAAACAATTAAGATGTCAACAGAACTTATTCCGGCAAATATTGTAATTGGCGATAGAAGCTATCGTATTAAAATACTTCCTTCAGATGAAGAGGTGGTAAGAAAAACCCTGAAAGTTATCAATGATAAAATAACGGAATTCCGTACCCAGTTTGCGGGGAAAGATATGCAGGATTATATATCTATGGTTTTAATATGGTATGCAACTCAGCCGCAGTCTGCTTCAAACAATAATCCTTCAAATGAAGAATTTGTTGAAGCGCTTCAGAAGATAAACAAACAACTTGATGTTGTTATATAAAATACTCTCTCCTTGCTTCCAAAAAAGGCAATAGTTCCACTTTGCGTTTTTTTCTTTTACTACTTCCGTCCATAATTTTCCACACAATTTTGCTATCTTCGTCTATTCGTCTGTTTCTAAGTAGGAAACATGCATAAAGAGGGTAATAGATTATGAAACGCATTAAAAAATCATTAAAAAACAATGGAACAACTCATCCCAATAATAGTTGGTGCTATCGCTTTAATCGTAGGCATTATACTGGGTAAAATTTTATTTGCCAAAAACACACAAAAACAAGTAGAAACTGCAGAACAACAAGCACAAAAAATTATTTCCGACGCACAAATCCAGGCTGAAACCATTAAAAAAGAAAAGCAACTGGAAGCAAAGGAAAAATTTGTTCAGTTAAAATCAGAGCATGATAAAGAGGTCTTTCAGCGTAATCAAAAACTGAGTGATGCTGAAAACCGTATCAAGCAAAAAGAACAATCGATCAATCAAAAAGATCAAAACGTTGAGCGCATTATAAAAGAAAATGAATCAATAAAAGAAACGCTTAACCGGCAGATTGAAGTTGTAAATATTAAACGTACCGAACTGGAAAAACACCAGGAAGAGCATATCCGCAGACTCGAAAAGGTTTCAGGACTTTCTGCAGAAGAAGCTAAGTCCCAACTTATAGAAACTTTACGACAGGAGGCCAATTCACAAGCCATATTAATTCAACAGGAAATAGTTGACGATGCCAGGCTAAGAGCCAATAAAGAAGCCCGTAAAATAATTATTCAAACAATTCAACGAACCGCTGCAGAACAGGCAATTGAAAATGCTATTACGGTTTTTAATCTTGAAAGTGATGAAATAAAAGGCTCTATAATTGGCCGCGAAGGCAGAAACATCAGGGCAATAGAAGCCGCTACCGGCGTGGATCTGATCGTTGATGATACGCCCGAAGCAATTATTCTTTCCTCATTCGATCCTCTACGCCGCGAAATTGCCCGTCTATCCCTTCAACGCTTAGTAGCTGATGGCCGCATTCACCCTGCCCGTATTGAGGAGATAGTTGAAAAAACAAGAAAACAATTAGAAGAGCAGATAATTGAAATTGGAGAAAGAACAGTAATAGAACTAGGCATTCATGGTCTCCATAAAGAATTAGTAAGAATTGTTGGTAAGATGAGATTCCGTTCCTCTTATGGCCAGAATTTATTAATGCACAGTCGCGAAGTTGCCAATCTTTGTGGAGTAATGGCGGCTGAATTAGGAATGAATGTAAAATTAGCAAAGCGTGCCGGTCTGTTACATGATATTGGCAAAGTTCCTGATGATGAAACAGAATTAAGCCACGCACTTTTAGGAATGAAACTGGCCGAAAAATATGGCGAAAATCCGGCGGTATGTAATGCAATTGGAGCCCATCATGATGAAGTAGAAATGCAATATGTTATTTCACCCGTTGTTCAGGCCTGCGATGCAATGAGCGGTGCAAGGCCGGGCGCTAGACGGGAAATTATGCAGCAATATTTACAACGCATAAAAGACCTCGAAAATCTTGCACTAACTTACCAGGGTGTTGAAAAAGCCTATGCAATTCAAGCGGGACGTGAGCTTCGGGTAATTGTTGAAGCAGATAAAGTAAGTGATGGAGACAGCGATAAGTTAAGTTTTGAGATAGCGCAGAAAATACAAACAGAAATGACTTATCCGGGCCAAATAAAAGTTACGGTGATAAGAGAGAAAAGGGCAGTAAATGTGGCGAGGTAAAAATTAACTGATAAGCAAAATATTTTTATTTTTTATGCTGGCATTGTAAAGCTATTATGCGAGGAGCAGCTACAAGAAAAACATATACATTCAAAGAACTCATTGCCTATGGGGCATAAATTAATTATTCTATAAAAATATTTTAGTCTGAACTTAAATTTAGCCATAGTATCTCCTTTGGTTCATTTTTTTTATCCGCACATTTGCATTGGCTGTGGAAGCGATATTATAGAAAAAGAAAATTTTTTATGTCTTGAGTGTATTAATGATTTGCCACATACCGATTTTGCAACACATGCAAACAATCCGGTTGAGAAAATTTTTTGGGGAAGAATTCCAATTACTTCTGGTATGAGTGAATTTTATTTTTCAAAAGATTCAATCATTCAAAACTGCATACACGAACTCAAATATAGGGGAAATAAAAAAATAGGATTATATCTCGGTAAAATAATGGGCAAAAGTTTGCTTAACAGCAATCGTTTTTCAAACATTGATTTCCTTATCCCATTACCATTATTCACAGCAAAAGAATTTAAAAGGGGATTCAACCAATCTTCAATACTTTGCTCCGGCATTAAGGAAGTAATAAACATTCCTGTGGTTACAAAAAATGTAATCAGAATTGTTCATACTGAAACTCAAACAAAAAAAGGAAGAATTCAAAGATGGGAGAATGTTGAAAAAAGTTTCTCTGTTATTGAACCTTCAATGCTGAAAGGAAAACATGTTTTATTGGTTGATGATGTTATTACAACAGGAGCCACCATTGAAGCATGCGGAACTGAAATTTTAAAGATTGAAGGCGTTCAATTGAGTATCGCATCTTTAGCAATTTCAAAAAAATAAACCATTTCACATTTAAATATATTTTTGATAAATGACTTTCCTCAAATATGTATTCTTTTTCTTTTTATTGTCCGTAATAACATTCTCCTGTAAGAAAGAATCTTTTATAACAAGCCCGCAAGCTAAATTATCTACCAGTATAGATACATTAATGTATGATACAGTTTTTACTTCAGTTGGCTCCGTTACCCAAAGTTTTAAAATTTTTAACGACAACAATCAAAAGCTTCGTTTATCGCGAGTGAAACTATCAGGAGGAGTTGCATCGCCGTTTAAAATAAATGTGGATGGCACTTCTGCCACTGAAGTAGATGACATAGAAATAAATGCAAACGATAGTATGTATGTTTTTGTTCAGGTAAACGTAAATCCAACGGCCGATAACCTCCCATTCATTCTGCAGGATAGTATTTTAATAAGCTACAATGGCAATCAAAAGTTTGTACAGCTGGAGGCTTATGGTCAAAATGCTATCTTTCTTAATACCGTAAAGCTTACAGGAAATATAACATGGAATAAAACACTTCCTTACGTAATTCTTGGGGGCATATTAATTGATTCAAGTGCAACACTTACCGTTCAGGAAGGAACCAGAATATTTCTTCATGCTGATGCTCCATTCATAGTTGACGGCACTTTAATTGTTAATGGCATAAAAGAAGATAGCGTTGTATTTGCCGGTGACAGGCTCGATCCTGACTACAAAGATTTACCTGCAGGCTGGCCTGGCATTTTCTTTAGCAGCAGTAGCCGGGATAATTATTTAAAACACGCTATTATTAAAAATGCCTACCAGGGAATTATAGCCCAGGATCTTTCTACTAATGCCAATCCTAAAGTCACATTGTCCCAATGTATCGTTGATAATATCTATGATGCGGGCATAGTTGGAATCAACACAAATATTTATGCAGATAACTGTTTAATCAGCAACTGTGGAAGCAATATATTGCTGGAACTTGGTGGCGATTATCGCTTCATAAATTGCACGGTGGCTTCTTATAATAATTTTTATATAACGCATAAAAACCCTGTGCTGCAGGCTTCAAATGCTGCGATGCAAAATGGTGTAACTTTTACTGCAACACTAAAAGCATTTTTTCAAAATTGTATTTTTTGGGGAGATAATGGAAATGTAGATAATGAGATTGCAATAAATTTTGTTGGCAATAATTCCCCTGTAAATTTTGATCATGTTCTTTATAAAGCAAAAGATGATGTTGCCAATGGTACATTTGATGCCCTTTCAATAAAAAATATGGATCCGGCTTTTGATAGTATTGATGTATCTCACGGCTATTACAATTTTCATTTAAATGATAATTCTCCGGCCATTGATGCGGGTGTTATTACAACTTTCCCTCTTGATCTTGATAATAAACTGCGGGATACCAAGCCTGATATTGGTTGCTATGAACACTAAAATTCTTATCATAATCCTGTTTCATTACTAAATGTATTTTACCACGTCCATTTTATGAATTCGTATCTTTACAAAAAAATAAAATGAAAAATATATTTATAGCATTTTCTTCATTCATACTGTTATCATTTATTTTACCACCTAAGCAATCTTTTTTTATTTATACATCAATTTATGATTTTAAGGTTGACGGATTAAGTGGTGGTACTATTGACTTTTCACAATTTAAAGGGAAAAAAATATTGATAGTAAACACCGCTTCCAAATGCGGCTTCACTCCACAATATGAATACCTGGAAAAATTATATGAAAAATATAAAGATCAATTGGTAGTAGTTGGTTTCCCGGCAAACAATTTCAATAGCCAGGAGCCCGGCACCAATGATGAGATAAAAGCATTTTGCACCAAAAATTATGGGGTTACTTTTCCAATGGCCGCAAAAATTTCAGTAAAAGGTGATGACATCGCACCCATATATGAATGGCTCACGCATAAATCAGAAAATGGGGTTATGGATGCAGAAATTAAATGGAATTTTAATAAATTTTTATTGGACGAAAACGGAAAATTAATAGCAAAATTCGACAGTGATGTTGCCCCTATGAGCGATGAAATTGTGAAGTATCTAAAATAAATTTTGAAGGTCATTTCTTCATCTGGCTCTCCTTTATTTAAGCTTTTATTTAACTAAATATAAATGCAGTTTGAAAATGTTATTGGGCAAAAGCCAATAAAAAAACATTTGATCGATCTCGTTCAGCAAAACAGGTTAAGTCACGCTTTATTATTTCTTGGAAAAGAAGGTAGTGGCGCTCTGTCAATGGCATTGGCTTTTTCACAATATATAGCTTGTACATCTGCAAAAAATGAAACACCTGCGCAGGAAGATTTATTTAGCGAGGATATTATTGCTTCTTCAAAAATCGCGGAAGCATTAGATTCATGTGGTCACTGCCCGGCCTGCATAAAGGCGCAACAATTCATTCATCCTGATATTCATTTTTCATTTCCTGTTATTCCAAAAAAATCAGGTACGCCGTCCGTTAGTGATGATTATATAAATGAATGGAGGGAATTTATTTCAACAACGCCCTATGGAAATGTTTATGACTGGCTGCAATTTTTGGGAGCAGAAAACAAGCAGGGTAACATAACTGCAGAAGAATGTAACCAGATAAATCATAAGCTCAGCCTCAAAGCTTTTGAAAGCAGTTATAAAATTTTAATTATGTGGATGCCGGAGTTTTTAGGTAATGCGGGCAATAAACTTCTCAAATTAATAGAAGAACCGCCGCCAGATACTCTTTTTATTTTTGTTGCGCAGGATGAAAATGCAATTCTGCCTACAATATTATCCAGAACTCAATTGATAAAAATTCCATCGCTTCACAATGATGAAGTTGAGGAAGCCCTGATTCAACAGGCAAACTCATTGCCTGAACGGGCGACACAGGTAGCTGCAGTAAGTGAAGGAAACTATCGCGAAGCGTTACAAATGCTGCAGAATGCTGAGCAAGACTGGCAGGGACTTTTAAGAGAATGGCTCAATGTAACATTAAAAAATAATACGTCGGCCCAACTTAAATGGATTGATGAGATGAGCCAGATGGGCCGCGAAAAACAGAAGCAATTTATCCGCTATTTTATTCACTTGCTGGGGCAGGCTTTAAAGCTGAGGTTTGTGCACTCTGAGGAAACTGATTATAGCAATCTGCAGATTCCATCAAATGAAATTGACTTTGCTTTAAGACTTAATAAAATGTGTAGCATAGAAGCGGAGGAAGCCATAGTAAATGAATTAGATAAAGCAATTTTTTATATTGAACGAAATGCGCATGGAAAAATGTTATTCCATGCCCTTTCAATCCGGCTTTACCATATTATTAAGGATAATTCATTAATTTTGATGGATTGAGGAAAATGAATTTTTTGCAGATGTTTTATAAAATTTTTCGGAATCAACTTTTCAGCTATACGCATTTTCGTTTAATTATTTGTTTTAAAATTGGCTTTATAGTTTTACAAAATACATAAGACTTATCTCTTAAAGACGTAAAATTATATTTAAAAATCTAATGCTGCCAAAGCTGTAAACGTCATCTGCATATTTGTACATTTTTCAGTAATTATTTATTGATCACATTTTTTAAGCAATATATGAGTTGCATAAGTTGTAGCACGGGAAAACCGAACGGTTGCAAAAGCAATGGCGGTTGCAGCACGGGTGGTTGTAATCGGATGAACGTTCATGATTGGCTTGCAAATCTTCCTTTTAGTGATCCTGAAAGTAGTTGTAGAATTATAGAAGTTTCTTTTAACCAGGGAAGCAGGAAGGATTATTATAGAAATAATTCTTTGCAACTTTTTGAGAAAGGCGATATTATTTCTGTGGAAGGCGTAAGTGGTTTTGATGTTGGAACAGTAAGTCTTACCGGGGAATTGGTTCGTCTTCAGTTAAAAAAACATGGATTAAAAGAAGATACTTCTGAATTTAAAAAAATATTGCGCCCGGCAACAGATAGCGATATTAATAAATGGAAAGAAACCAAAGCCCGTGAACATGAAGTGTTGATAAGAAGCAGGGCAATAGCCAGGCAGTTAAAAGTTGATCTTAAAATGGCCGAAGTGGAAATACAGGCCGACAGCAGGAAGGCAACTTTCTTTTATATCGCCGATGACCGTGTTGATTTTCGCGAACTTATTAAAGTATATGCATCCGAGTTTAAGGTAAAAGTAGAAATGAAACAAATAGGCGCACGCCAGGAAGCAGGAAAAGTTGGCGGTATTGGTAGTTGTGGAAGAGAATTGTGTTGCAGCACATGGCTTACCGATTTTAAAAGCGTAAATACAAATGCGGCCCGTTATCAAAACCTGAGCATTAATCAGACAAAATTGAGCGGCCAATGTGGAAGATTAAAGTGCTGCCTCAATTACGAATTAGATACTTATCTTGATGCACTGCAACATTTTCCAGATGATGCTGAAATAATCGAAGTTGCCAAGGGACGTGCCTTTTTAATAAAGAAAGATATTTTCAGAAACCTGATGTGGTATTCAATGCCTGAAAGCACGCGGCATTATCCGCTTACAATAGAAGGCGTAAAAAAAATACAAGAGCAAAACAGGCAAGGTATTAAACCAGAGGCTTTAGAGACGGTGGAAATTGTTAGCGGTAAAATCAAAGAAGCAGAACCTGCATTTGTTGATGTGGTCGGGCATATAAGTCTGAAGTCACTTGAAAAAAATAGCCGTAAACGAAGAGATAGCGACAACAGCCGAAGAAATAGTAACGCTAAAAAACAGCAACAACAAAATCTTCCAAACAACCATCAAAATAACCCCAATCCAAATAACAGAAACAACAGGCCTCCGAGAAAGAAAAACAGGTAATAAATTCATTTCAAAATTCATATTGGGATTTTGAAAACGATACTTATTTGTATTTTTACAATTTTATAAAATAATTTATCTTCTTTATATCACCGCATGTCAGTTACAATTTCCAACCTTACCAAAATTTATGGTGCGCAAAAAGCAATTGACAATATCTCATTTAATGCAGCGGATAACGAAATAGTTGGATTTCTGGGGCCGAATGGGGCCGGTAAATCTACTACTATGAAAATAGTTACTGGTTATTTGCAAGCCGATTCAGGAAATGTATTGGTAAACGGAATCAATGTGAATACAAATTCGCCCGAAACAAAAAAACAAATTGGTTATTTACCCGAAGGCAATCCATTATATTATGAAATGTATGTTCGCGAATATCTTAGTTTCATTGCAGCAATACATCAAATAAAAACCGGTATAAAAAAAAGAATAGAAGAAGTAATAGAGTTAACTGGCCTTAGGAATGAAAGCAATAAAAAAATTGGTCAATTAAGTAAAGGATATAAACAAAGAGTCGGACTTGCCGCCTCATTAATTCATGATCCTGAGGTTCTGATTCTTGATGAGCCTACCAGTGGATTAGACCCTAACCAGATAATAGAAATAAGGCAGTTAATTAAAGCGCTGGGTAAAAATAAAACAGTATTATTTTCATCCCATATTTTACAGGAGGTAGAAAGTATTTGCGATAGAATAATAATAATTAACAAAGGAAATATTGTTGCAGATGACACGCTGTCAAATCTTCAACTGGCAAATGATACCTATCACATAGTAGTGGTGCAATTTTCTGAAAAAATTGATATACAAATTCTATTTAACATAGATAAAGTGCAAAGAGTTGAAGAAGAAAATCCATTTATTTATAAGCTTCAAACATCAGATCCTGAAAACATAAAAAAACAAATTCTAAAATTTAGCCTTGAAAAAAACTGGAATATACTTTCATTGCAAAGCGAAACAAAAAGCCTCGAAGATGTATTTAGAAATTTAACAGACAATATTCAAAACAATTAATAAAAAAATCATGAGCTATATTGCAAGCATACACGCACGACAAATATTAGACAGTCGCGGAAACCCAACAGTAGAAGTAGATGTTCTTACAGAAAATGAGTATTTAGGAAGAGCCGCAGTGCCGTCGGGCGCTAGCACCGGCATACACGAAGCGGTAGAATTAAGAGATGAGGATAAAAAAGTGTACGGAGGGAAAGGAGCTCTTAAAGCTGTTGAAAATGTAAATACTTTAATTGCAGATGAACTTACCGGTTGGGATATAGCCGATCAAACCGGCATTGACAGTGCCATGATAGCATTGGATGGAACTGAAAATAAAAGCTCTCTTGGCGCTAACGCAATTCTTGCCGTAAGCCTTGCGGTTGCTAAAGCTGCGGCTTTGGAGACAAATCTTCCACTTTATAGATACATAGGAGGAACTAATGCAAAAATTCTTCCGATTCCTATGATGAATATTTTGAACGGCGGAGCACATGCTGATAACAAAATAGATTTTCAGGAATTCATGGTAATGCCCGTAGGTGCCTCATCTTTTAGTGAAGCGTTACAATGGGGAGTTGAAATTTTTCACGCATTAAAAGCAGTGTTAAAAAAGAAAGGTTACAGTACAAATGTGGGTGATGAGGGAGGCTTTGCTCCTAATATACAAAGCAACGAAGAAGCAATTGAAACAGTGCTAAAAGCAATTGATAAAGCAGGTTATAAAACAGGCAAACAGGTTTCAATTGCTATGGATCCTGCAGTAAGCGAAATGTATGATGGTAAAGAAAAAGTATATCATTTTCATAAAAGTGATGGAAAAAAATTAAGTAGTGAAAAAATGGTGGAATTTTGGGAAAGTTGGGTGAAACAATTTCCCATTATTTCAATTGAAGATGGAATGGCGGAGGATGATTGGAGTGGCTGGAAATTGATGACTGAAAAATTAGGCAAAAAAATACAATTAGTAGGAGACGATCTTTTTGTTACCAATGTAAAAAGGCTTCAGAAAGGTATTGATGAAGATACGGCTAATGGTCTGCTTGTAAAAGTAAATCAAATAGGGTCTCTCACGGAAACCATAAACGCAGTTTCCCTGGCTCAAAGTAATGGATATAATACTATCATGAGTCACCGGAGCGGGGAGACTGAGGATACAACCATAGCCGACCTCGCCGTTGCCTTAAATTGCGGCCAGATAAAGACAGGTTCTGCAAGCCGTACTGACCGTATTGCAAAATATAACCAGTTACTTCGTATAGAAGAAATTTTAGGAGATAGTGCGGTTTTTCCGGCAGGAAAAATTAAATTTGGTAAGTAAATTATTCTAATTCAGTTCCTTTAAAATAATTGAGACTAAATAATTTACATTTTAAAAAATAAAAATGCAAAAGTTCCGCAGGTTTTTTGGAAACAAATATTTAATAACAGGCATAGCTTTTGCAGTATGGATGCTGTTCTTTGACAGAAATGATATAACGCTTCAATTGAAAAGAGTACATGAACTTAATAAGCTTCAGAAAAGCGAAAAAGTTA
>CBIGQT010000029.1:0-13069 GCA_966191655.1 uncultured Ginsengibacter sp. | reverse complement strand
ATCGTATTGGACCCTTGTATTGAGTGATGTCCAATAATTGTTACCACTTCCTCTACTGCCGGAAGTCGGATTTCCCTGGTAAGTTCCAAGAGAATAATAAGGATTAAAGGTATAGTTATTTGTAAAAGTATAATTTCCATTAACCTCTGTATGCCACAATAAACCCTTTGTTGGAGTTATATCCATATATAAGTTTCCAATAGCACCAAATGAGGTGTTATAGTTATTATTAATTTCTGCTAACGCAACCGGGTTGGTTTGGGCATATTGTGTCTGGGATGGGGTCGGGCCGCCATATGAGCCATCAGGATTTTTTACGGGTATGGTTGGATTTTGAGTTATTGCAATATTAATGAGGTTTCCATTAAGTGTATTTACTTGTTCTTTAGTGGTAAATGTGTTTAAACTTGTTCCGAATTTCAACCACTTATTTGCCTGATTATCGAGGTTTAATCTTACAGATCCCCGGTTAAACCCTGATCCCAGCGCAACACCATCCTGTGACAAATAATCTCCCGATAAATAAAATGTTGTTTTATCGGAACCGCCGCTTATTGCTAATGAGTACTTTTGTAAAAGGGTATTACGAAATAGTGCGTCCTGCCAGTTTGTTCCTTCTCCAAGTATGGTAGGATCTTCTAATTCCGGTGACACAACACCTACTAAGCCTAATGCCTGCAATCTGTGCAAATAGATTGCATATTCCTGTAAATTCATTACCGGTCTTTCAACAGGTCTTTGTTGAGAACTTAACAAGGCGCTTGCGCTTACTTTTGTTTGCCCTGATTTGCCATGTTTGGTTGTAATCATTAAGACGCCGTTTGCACCTGCTGCGCCATATATAGAGGTTGCTGCCGGTCCTTGCAGCACACTAATATTCTCAATATCGTCCGGATTTAGACCCGCCAATTCATTTGTATAACCTGATGGCTGATTATAGGTTCCCCCCGTAGGAGCGCTAGGCCTTATTTGAACACCATCAATTACATAGAGGGGCTGGTAGTTGCCGGTGATAGTGCTTACTCCTCTTATAATAACAGAAGCCCCTGCTCCGGGCTGACCGCTTGTTTGAGCAACATAAACGTTGGCAGCTTTGCCTTGTAAGGCTTCATCCAATGTTACATTTATAGTTCTTGTAAGCTCAGCATTTGAAATTGTACCTACAGCACTGCTGAGGTCAGATTTTTTTGTTTTGCCATAACCTACTACAACTACATCCTGCAGATTACTATAGTCTTGAGTTAAGTCAACGTTAATTGTGCCTGTGCCTTCGGTTATTTTTACCTCTTTGGCATTATATCCTACATAGGATATAACAAGCACATCCCCCGTTTGAGCGTAAATACTAAATTCGCCCGCTTCTCCTGCGCTAACCGCATTTTGTGTGCCTTTAACAGAAATGGTAGCTCCTGGTATAGAAGCCCGGGAAACGCTTGCCGTTACTTTCCCCTTTATTATCCTGGTCGATCCGTTTTGCGCTGATAATTGATTGATTGAAAATAAGATAGAAACAATGATCCGTAACGAGGTTTTCATTATTCCCAGGGTTTTGATTTGTCTCATACAAATGCAATTTTTGTTTTAGGTAATAGAAAAATAGAGTAATGAAGTAATGTAAACTTTAATAAATTCAGATTGGAAAAGGTAATTTTAGCATAGCAATCGTTTTTTTGGAATTATTAATAGATAAATGGTGAATGAAGGTAAAGCATTATTAATAGTTATAGGTGTGTTAAATGTTTATCAATAGGTATTGAAATGTTAACTGATCACGTATTTTCTCGAATTTGTTTATCAAACCGGGGTAATTTTTCTTCTGTTATGATAATTTCTGAAACCTCCTGTTGCTTTCTTTTATTTGCCTGATAAATAGATGGTAGCATATTGTAAAAGGATTTAAAAAACTTTGAAAAATATTTGGGATCGTTGAAACCAACCTCGTAGGCAATTTCAGCAATAGTGAACCTGCTTTTTTCAAGTAATTGCGCTGCCCTTTGCAAGCGAACCGATCGGATAAATTCAAGAGGGCTTTTTCCAGTCAATGAAAGCATTTTCTTGTATAGGCCAACCCGGCTTATATATAACTCGCGGCTTAGCTCTTCTACTGAGAAATCAGGATTGGCAATATTCTTTTCTATTATTTCCAGGACATGGTGCATAAACTTTTCGTCTGGTGAATCAACATGAATATCAGAAGGGATAGACTTCACCAGTTTCTGGTAGGCACGTTTCGCAGATTCCTGTTGTGCAAGTAGATTCCTTACCTTGGAAAGCAGTATATCGACATTAAATGGTTTTGTCATATAATCGCTAGCTCCCGTTTCGAGGCCTTTTAATTGTTGTTCTTCGCCTGTTAGTGCAGTTAATAAAATTACAGGTACAAAAGAAGTGCGCTTATCGTTTTTTATTTTCCGGCACAAGTCAATACCATTCATTTCCGGCATACTTACATCGCTCACTATAATATCCGGATGCAACGCTAGAGTTTTTTGCCAGCCAGCTTTTCCGTTTGTGGCTTCAATGATATTAAAATATTGCTCAAGATTCTCTTTTAAATAAAACCGCAGGTCGTCATTGTCCTCAACAATTAAAATGGTTTGTTTTTGAATGGTTTTATCCATTGGGAATTTACCTCTCGTTTCATTACTACCAGCTTCCTCAACCAGGGAATACATATTTGTTTCAATTTCAGTTTCCTTCCAATTGTTTTCAACAATTTCTTCTTCTATTTCTTTTACAGGGAGCAAAATTGTAAAACAACTCCCTTTGTTTACTTCGCTTTCAACTGTTATTGAGCCATTGTGTAGTCTTACAAATTCTTTGGTAATAGACAGTCCAATACCACTACCCTGATTTACTATGTTTGCCGGTATATTGTTTTGAAAGAAACGCTCAAATATTTTTTCCTTCTTTTCCGATGGTATGCCAATGCCCGTATCGCGAACTTTTATTTCGAGTATTGTTTCTTCTTCCTGTTTTATTGCATTTAACTCAACACCTACAGAGCCATTATCAGGAGTAAATTTGAATGCGTTTGATAGCAGGTTGAAAAGAATGCGTTCAATCTTATCGTGGTCAAATTGTATAAAAAGCTTATTTACCAGTGAAGTGAAAGAAAAACTAATATGATTTTTAGCCGCCAGATCGGTAAAGGAATAAGAGATCTCCCGGATAAATTGAACAATATCTCCGCCAGACGGATACAGTTTCAATTCCCGCATTTCCATTTTTCTGAAATCTAATAATTGATTTACCAGGTTAAGCAATCGCCTGGCATTGCGTTGAATCATTTGGAATTGGCGTTTTTGGAAAGGTTCATCCGCATTTTTGATAATTTTATCCATTGGGGTTAGTATCAGCGACAAAGGCGTTCTCAACTCGTGGCTCACATTAGTAAAGAACCTTATTTTCATCATATCCAGGTCGTGCAGGCGATGCGCCTCCTTTCGTTCCTGTTCAATAGCAAAACGTACGCGTGCTCTTTGCAAAACGATTTTTCTCGCAATATAAAGAATGATTGTAAAAAACAAAACGTATAATACGAATGCGTAAGGCGTGCGCCATAATGGTGGCAAAATATTTATTTTCAGGGAAGCACTTTCTTTACTTAAAGTGCCATTGCTATTGATTGTTTTTACTCTAAAAGTATAGCTGCCGGGATCAAGATTAGTATAAGTGGCTTTATGTGTTTTGTCATCTGCAATAAACCATTCATTATTAAACCCCTCCAGTATATAAGCATACCTGAACTTAGATGTGTTGAAGAAATTTAGTGCTGCAAACTCAATTGAGAAAATGTTTTCATTGTATTTAAGCGTTATCTCTTTTGTTACAGAAATGGACTGTGGCAGGATAATCTGGCCATTTAATTGTTCTCCTACAGTCACACTTTTATTGAACATCTGTAAATCTGTAAGTACCAATGGTGGATCGTAAGATTCATTATTTACCTGTTGAGGCGTAAAGAGATTGAAACCATTTGGGCCACCAAAAAGTAACTCTCCGTCACTCGTTGCATAAGCTGCATATTCATTAAATTCTTTTCCCTGGAGGCCATCGGATTCATTATAGTTTCTGAATTGAAAGGATAAACTGCCGGTTGATATGTCCCGGCTGATGACCACATTTGATAGTCCATTAGGAGTAGCTGCCCAAATATTATCTTGTTTGTCTTCAGCAATAGATAAAATTATATTATCAGGAAGTCCGTTTTCCTTTCTGAGTGTTGTAAATATTCCACTGACAGGATTATAAAAATCCAGCCCTTCCCTGGTGGCTATCCATATTAGTCCGCGATTATCCTGAAGAAGTGCAATTGTGTTATCATTGCTCAAACTTGATGAAGGGTTTGCAATATCATGGTGATAGTATTTTGAAAAATTGCCGGTTTTGTTTTCAATAACGTCTATGCCATTGGAAGTGGCAATCCAAATATCACCGTTTTTTGCCTGCAACAAATCGCATACGTATTTGCAATGAACGGAATGATAGCCGGTTGCTTTAAAGTGAGTAAATTTATTACTGACCCTGTCAAATTGATCCAGGCCTGAAGAGAAAGTACCAATCCACATACGATTCTGCCTATCTTCCATAATTGACCAAATAGCATTATCTGAAATACTCCAGGGGTCAGCATCATTGTGCCGGTAATGTGTGAAATTTTTTCCATCGAAATGATCAAGCCCGCCAAAGTATGTACCTATCCACAGTGTCTGGTTGTGGTCCATGCAAAGGCTCACAACCACGTCACTGGAAAGACTGTTTGAATTAGACGGATCATGCATAAATTTTGAGAACTTACCTGTTTTTCGATCAAAATAAATCAGGCCTCCGCCATTTGTTCCGATCCAAATGTTACCCTTCTTATCCTCAAGAAATCTGTTTACGTCATTATAAGATAAACTATTAGGATCTGAAAGTTTATGATGATATAAAGGGAACTTGATTATATTCTTATTATAATAACAAATGCCTTTTTTAAAAGTACCTATCCAGATAATACCGTTTTTATCCTTATACATAGAATTGATACTATTTTGGGCAATGCTATAGTTATCATCTTCATAGTTTACCTGGTAATTTATCGTAAAGTCTTTTTTATCTAAAACGTTGATGCCGCCATGGTCTGTCGCTAACCATATCAAGCCACCCTCATCCTGGGCCACACTTCTTATAACATCATTGTTTAAATTATTACGGGTATTGCCTTTAGATATGTGAGTCAGTTTTTGTTGCAAAACATTGAAATAAAAAATCCCCTGTGGAGTGCCCGGAGTATATATCCACAGATCAGATTGAGCATCGATAAATATCTTGTAATTGGATATTTCATTGATCGGATTATGAAGTAACAGATCGGCGCTTTTGATAAATTTCCCCGTACGTGCATCTAACTCTGTAAGCAAGCCATTACTGTTTACTAACCACAGGTATCCACTATCACTTATTGAAAAGCCGGTAATGTTAACAGGGGCGGGAGAGACAGCGTATTTGGCTTCATTTAAAAAATGAATTGTTTTTTTTGTTGCCTCGTTATATTTATAAAGGCCTGAATTAGCGGTGAGAAACCAAAAATTTCCATCTTTATCTTTTTTCAAATCAAGTAAAATAGAATCTGCAATGCCAATAGCTTTTAAAAAAGATCGTGGGTGATGGTCAAATTTTTCGGTTAGCAAATCATAAATATCAAGACTGCTTTTGGTGTTAATCCACAATGTATGATTTGGCCCTTCAAATAATTGATCAATTTCTTCATCACTAACAGAAGATGTATCATATTGATCATGTTTGAAAATTTTGAACTTGTACCCATCAAAGCGGTCAAGCCCTGATCTTGTTCCAAACCACAAAAATCCCTTCTCATCTTTAAGAATACAATTTATCTCGTTGTTAGAAAGGCCTTGTGATATATCAATTCTTGAAAAACGGTATTGGCCCGGTTGTGCTATTACAGATGAAGAAAATAATAGAAAGAAAAGGTACGTTATAATAGGAGCAATTCGCATCGGTAAACAAGTAGATGTTAGTTTAGATCTTTTTCCTGATTTTAAAGGATCGATCAAGTATTTTCAAAAAAATTTATTCTTAAAATTAACTTATTTTGGCAACATCATTATTTCATTAAATTTCTTTGTGCATATTTAATTTATGCAATTCAAGTATAGTTGTTTTACCATCATCACTTTCACGATACATAGGGATAAACTTGCGGTTGAAAAGTATTTCATTAAAAGTATATTATGTTCGTTGCTGTACAAAATTAGAAAACACATCATCAAAACCACGCAACATTACATACAACTCAACGTCGGCTGTTTTCATATCTTCTTCTGAGAAGCCATAGAAAGGGCTGTCCTCGTTAATAGGATGCACAACCGTCCAACTCAAGGACATACTTTCCACCTTTGTTCTTTCGAGTGCCAACGTAAAATATTTGTAAACAGGTGTTTCATTTTCTAAAAGAAGTAAGCCTGTGTTTACTTTAATTTCAAGATCGGTGAGCGCATGCTTGTCTTTAAAAGCTGCAAAGCGAAACATCAGTCCCTTTCCTTCTTTATAGGGGCTTATCAACGCATGATCGCTGAAAACAAGGTAGCTTCTCGGCTTCGAAAAACGACCATAAATTAAACCTGTTGCAATTGCCAGCGAGAGAAACCCTGTTAGTGCTTCTACGGCTGCAACAATGTTAGCTGCATCTCCTACAGGATACACATGGCCATAGCCAACTGTAGTAAAAGTTTGCGTACTGAAATAAAAGACTTCCCTGGCAATTTTCCAATAACTTCCATTAATCATTCCATCTAATTGCTGCGGTCCAATAATTAAATAAATGACAGTAAAAATGACATTGATAGCAAGATAAAAAAGAAAAATAACGCTAATAAATTTCCATAGCGGCAGGTTAAGCATATCCTGGAACAGGCTGAAGCGTTTAAAAAAAGGCATGCCTTCTTTTACGAGATTATAGCTGCCATCTTTATTAATAAAGCGGCCGCCTGTGTCATTGGTGTTGCCTGCAAAACCGGTATCATTATTTTGTTTTGAAAAAGGATTTATTTTTTTCGGAGAAGACATTGTATAAATGTAATAAACAAATTTATTAATCATTATTCTTAAAAAAATAATTAGCTCATTTACAAAGTTTTTAAAGTCACTAATTTCATAGACACAAAGTTGGTGTGGTTATTTAATGTACATTTCAAAAATAAGTTTATAGATGAACTAACTAACCGTATTATTAACTGATTTTAAAAAATAATCATAATTGATTTTAAAAACTTTATATGATCATTCTTTATCTGATATAGCGGAAACAGATAAAGCAATAACAAAACAGGAGGCGGAAAAATTTTTCATTTTTTTTAAAAACTGTAAACCATTCAGATGGACTGACGCCAATAACAATTGTGAAGACAGGGCAAATGCAGTTTGTATTTTATTGGATAAATGGAACATTCAAAATGGGAAAGGTTGGGCATTCAGCGGTTATGTTTTTAAAAAGATAGGTTATCTCAAGAACCTATGGAAGTATCATGTGGCCGCGTTACTTCCGGTAAAAGAAGAGGGGAAAATAAACTATTATATTATTGATCCGGCCACGTCAGACAAGTTAGTAACCATTGCAGATTGGGCTGCAAATATTACGGACAACCCACACAGTTATTACCTTATAAAAAATGGTAATTATTATATTTTTAACGCAAAGAAAATTGAAAAAAATAACTGGTATAAACGAAATAAGCGCAATTACAATTGGACCATGCAGGGATTAAGCGGTATAAATGGCGTTTCGGGAAAAGGCAAAGCACAACTGGCTTTCAATAAAAACAGGGTAGTAAAAACAAAAAAAATATTTGAAGAATTGAAAAATTTACAACCTGTTTTTTAATTTCTCAGGCAGATTTTTTATTTACGCCCACTTACAACCAATGTGCAATATTCTAATTCAAAAATATTTTCATGCGTATGTTGCTCAACAAAAGCAACAACTTCATTTTTTATTTTTCATTTTATCATCAGCTTTCCTTTAATTGAGCTTGCATAAAAATTATTTAGTAACTAAATTTATAATTTTTTTATTGTAGATGGTCTTTTATATTGATTCATTTTAATTAAAAAATCAGTAATAATTTTTATCAAATGAATTTGCTATTATTTAAAGAAAGCCTTAATGAAAAAGAACCGCCGGAAAATATATCAGATTATCTCAAGGCGTTATGGTACGATGCGAAAGGTGATTGGGACAATGCTCATAAACTGATACAGGATTTGGAAGATAAAAATGCATACTGGATTCACGCGTATCTTCATCGCAGGGAAGGTGATATCCCAAATGCAGATTACTGGTATACTCGTGCAGGAAAAGAAAGACCTTCTGGTTCTTTAGAAAATGAGTGGAAAGAATTAGTAACTGCCTTTATTTAATTTGTTTTTTAAATTGACTGACCTTATAATTTCTTCCAGGAGTTAATTACTAAATTTCTTTCACTATAGAAAAGGAGAATGGTACATTTACTAATGCCCCGACATTTTAAATTGCATAATTTTCAAAGAAGGAAAATTCCGGCTGTATTATCATTTTCATTGTTATTGATCATTGTTTCCTGTTCACAAAAAAATGAAACAGGTATAAATATCAATAGCTTTTATAAGCCAAAAGAGAACCCGGTTTTAAAAGCCGATTCCTCTTTCACTTTTGTAGATCCTATAACTAAACAATTAGTAAAATGGCAAAAAGCAGACGTATTTAACCCGGCAGCAATAGTAAAAGATAATAAAATTTATCTCCTGTATCGTTGTGAAGATAATCCTGCTGCCGCGATTGGAGGAAGAACCTCACGGTTAGGGTTAGCCGAAAGCGAAGATGGAATTCATTTTAAAAAATTCCCGGAACCTGTTTTATACCCGGACAGCTGCAAATATATGCAATATGATTATCCGGGAGGATGCGAAGATCCTCGACTGGTGCAGACTGAGAAAGGTTTATATGTGGTAACATACACGTCATGGAATAACAAAACCGCCAGGTTATCAATCGCATTTTCAAAAGATCTTTTTCATTGGGAAAAGAAAGGGCCGGCTTTTGCTAAAAAGTATGAAGAAAAATTTCAGGATGGATGGAGCAAATCCGGGTCTATAATTACCGAAATAAAAAACGGGAAACAGGTAGTTGCAAAAATAAATGGCAAATATTGGATGTATTGGGGGGAACATTTAATTAACCTCGCATGGTCTGATAATCTTTATAACTGGAATCCCTTACTTAACGAAAAAGGAGAATTAAAATCGCTGGCTGCACCGCGGCCGAAAAAATTTGACAGCGATCTTACAGAATGCGGCCCACCGGCGATTATTACACATAGAGGAATTGTTTTATTGTATAACGGTAAAAATGCAACTAATGAAAATGCAGATCCTTCATTACCGAAAGGAACTTACTCAACCGGAGAAATCATACTCGATGTAAACAATCCTGAAAAAGTTATTGACCGCTCCGAAGAAAGTTTTTTAAAGCCATCTCTTCCTCATGAGGTAAGTGGCCAATACAAGGCCGGGACTATATTTGCAGAGGGTTTAGTTTTTTTTAAAAACAGATGGTTCTTGTATTATGGTACTGCGGATTCTTTTGTTGGGTTAGCTATTTCTCAATAGACATGTTATCAGTAATTAGAGATCTTTATTTAAAATAAACATGCTGACGAAAATAATTTTTTCCTTATATATATATTTTATCAGATCCTGTAATCACAATCATCACGATAGGTAAACTAATAAAGGCTTCTTGCTCAGGCCGCCGCCTGGGAAATAAAATAAATATTTATAATGACGTATAAAAGAAGAACAACCTGGGCAACCATCATATCAAATCTTCTTGCCTCTTTTTCTTTTCTTTCCTTTACAAGCTTTAAAGAAATGGCAGTGGCAGTAACAATCAGGAAAATAAAAAATAGTGTAACACCATGAAGCGTGTCAACCAGGGTGAATGAAGTTGATTCCGGTAGTGAAGAATCAATGATATATTTGTTGCCAATGACTGCGAATAAAGAACCAACACTTAATCCAAATCGTGAATCAATACCGTCAGGGTGAATGTAAAAACATACATAAGCTATCATGAAAGCAATATACATGCCTACAAACATTTTCCAAAACAATCCTCCTGCATTTCTTCTAACGCTGAGCCTGACTCTGTACGTACTATATTCTGTGTGAGGTTTAGAAAGGCTTTCATCGCCAAATCCTGTTTCATACGCTTTTACTCCGGTTGAGATATTACAACTGTCGATATTCCATCCGTTTAATGTAAAACGCGGATCATAATTTTTGCCAAGTGTGTCCGCGACAAATACTAAAGAGTGAGAGTCATACTGAGAATTTTCAAAGGAAAGCCTCAATTTCTGTTGATCAAAAGGAAAGTTTCCAATCTTCCAGGAGTCTTTCATCTGGCATTGTATTTTCATTAGAATATATATCCTGTTGTCTGAGCTATCTACTGTTGCAAAAGACCTGGAAACATTTTTTGCTAATGGTATTTCAAGGTTTTGCAAAAAGTCAAAGTCTTTATTTTTATACTTTAACCATAGCCAAAATGTAATGGTGTATTCTTTTTGCTTAAAGTCAATATCGTGTATGCTGGTAATGTATATCCCTGTTTTTACTGTATCGGGTTTTGTATCTTGTGCATTACCACTAAATGTTGTAAATACCAAATTAACAAAACTAAAAACAACGACATATACAGTTTTTTTCATTTCTCATTTTTTATTAAAACGAAAATTAGATAATAGAAAGTATACTAAAAATAATTTATCTCCTTTTGTGTTTGCTTAAAATTTTCAACAGCAGGATTCTTTTGTTATTTTGTTTTTTTCAATTTTACTTTACAGCCGAAACCTTTTTATGATAAAAGAAAAAATATTAGTGATAGGAGCTTGCGGGCAAATTGGAGTAGAACTAACGCTTGAGCTTAGGCGAATTTATGGAGGTGCACAGGTAGTTGCTTCTGATCTTCGTGAAGAGAATGATTTATTGAAAGGTACCGGCCCTTATGTAAGCCTCGATGTAATGAACAAAGAAATGTTGCACGTGCAGATAATCAGGCAAAATATTACGCAGATTTACCTGCTGGCTGCTATTTTATCTGCAACAGGAGAAAAAAATCCGAATCTTGCGTGGAGCCTTAATATGCAAAGTCTGCTGAATGTGCTGGATATCGCTAAAGATGAGCAGATAAAAAAAGTATATTGGCCCAGCAGCATTGCAGTTTTTGGACCCACATCTCCTAAAATAAATTGTCCGCAACAAACCATTATTGAACCAATAACTGTTTATGGAATTAGTAAATATGCGGGTGAATTTTGGTGTAATTATTATAACCACCGTTATGGACTCGATGTAAGAAGCCTGCGATACCCGGGACTTATTAGCTATAAAAGTGAACCCGGTGGCGGAACAACTGATTATGCAGTGGAAATATTTTATGATGCATTGGAAGAAAAAAAATATAAATGCTTCTTAAAAGAAGATACTTATTTACCTATGATGTATATGCCCGATGCAATTAGGGCTACTATTGAATTGATGGAAGCGGATGCACGTAATATAACTATCCGTACTTCTTACAACATTTCGGGAATGAGTTTTTCTCCTAAAGAAATTACCGAAGAAATTAAGAATCATATTCCTGAATTTAAAACCATTTATAAACCCGACTACAGGCAAATGATTGCTGAAAGTTGGCCGCGGAGCATTGATGACAGTGTTGCAAAAAAAGACTGGGGATGGAAACCTGCTTATGATCTTACTAAAATGACCGCAGAAATGCTTGATAATATGAAATAATATTTACTGAAAATCGAACGAGGAAGCCTTAAAAAGCTAAAACATCTTTCATACCGAAAATACCTTTTTTATTAACTATGAATTCAGCAGCAAGAACAGCCCCTGCTGCAAAGCCTTTCCGGTTGTGCGCTGTATGAATAATTTCAATATCATCAACATCTGAACTATATTTTATTGAGTGTGTTCCGGCGGCAGGATCAATTCTTTTGCTTATAATTGAAAGTTCGTTAGCAGCATCTGAAATTTTATTTATCCATCTATTTTTTTGTTGAGAAATATTAATTATTTCTTCAGCAAGAGTAATAGCGGTTCCGCTGGGGGCGTCTTTCTTTTCCGTGTGATGTATTTCCTCCATACTTACTTCATAATTCAATTGCTGTTTCATTAGTTCAGCAAGTTTTTTATTCAATTCAAAAAAAATATTTACGCCAATGCTGAAATTGCTCGCATACAAAAATGTACCATTATTTTCTTTACATTTTTGTTGAACTATATTCATTTGATCCAGCCAGCCTGTTGTACCGCAAACTACCGGAACCCCTGCATCAAAACATAATAAAATATTATAAACAGCGCTTTGCGGACTGGTAAATTCTATAGCCACATCTGCTTTTTGAAGATTCTGTTTCGTAAGTTCTTCAAGGTTTTGATCATGTATTTTTAAAATAATACGATGTCCTTTTTGTAAAGCAATTTCTTCAATGGCTTTGCCCATTTTACCATAACCTAATAAAGCAATATTCATAAATTAGAAATAAATAATAAAAAATAACAATTCAAAATTCGGGTAATTAGTTGCAATTCCTGTAATAAAATTAAATTTTATGGAAGAGGCAATAATGCTTTGGAATGGTTGTCTTTAAAAAAGAATACAAATGAAATTCCAGGCCCGTTAGTTATTGAGTTAAATCCGGGACGGATTCTCATACTAAGATCGGAACTTACATCAAATGCTTTCAAATGTGCGTCAACTGTAGCATCTACAACGTTCAGCCCCCAAAAAAGGAGAAAAACCAAAGCAGAGTAATCAACATTTTGCCTGTATTCATTTCTATAGGATCGTATCGATTCTGTGGAAAGATTTATAAAGTCAGGATTCACCTGGTTGTCGTTGCTGGGGTCATCATCCGAACGAAGTATAACCGCTTCACGTAAAGATTTGTATGTGTTTAAATTGTAAACAAATATGGCTGCTGTGGTTCCCAACGCTGCATAAATAATTGGAATT
>CBIGQT010000028.1:0-13166 GCA_966191655.1 uncultured Ginsengibacter sp. | reverse complement strand
CGTTCCAAACCTGTTCTGCCGGCATAGTCACCAATCTGGTATCCGTCACTTTCATGATTTTTAATAAATGAGGAATCTACTTCCGACAAATAACCTAAAATATTACCACCTGCATCGAAAGGATAGTCACGTACCGGTCGTTCCTGTAGATAAAACGCAGGAACGAATTTGTACATACTCTCGTTAATCTTTGCAATTTTTTCGGTTGGAAGTAAAGGCTCAAAAACGGAAGCCCTGTAACTCCTGTTTTTGATAATAGAGTTTATAATTCTTTTCTTAAATTCTGCTGTATCAATATCAAGAATATGACAAAGTGCAATCGTATCCAAACCCATTCCTTTCAATTTGGAAGGAGTTACCATAAGATCATAGATGGTTGTGTTTCTTAAAATCGCTTTGCCGTGGCGATCATACAAAATTCCCCTGTCGGGATAGATAACTTTACGAAATTTTCCCTGCTCATCTGCCATTACAGAATATTTTGTATTCAAAATCTGTAGGTCTAAGAGGCGTAAAATAATGACCAATGCCGTTAAAGCGAACATGATTACAATTATATTTTTACGGGACTGGTTGAAGGCGGACACAGACTTAGAATGATTTAGACGAGTTGAGAAAGTATAGAACGGAATTTACTGCAAAAATAATACGTCTATGCTGTATTAGTTTTAAATCTTTGCTTCCTAACAAATAATAATTCTGTTAATAAAATTAAGAGCAGGCTAATTGCAGAAGATAGCAGCGTTTTCAAAATAAAATAAAAAAAGCCACCAGTTTGCAAAGCCAGTAGAAAGAAAAGTAAAGAATGATGCACCGCCGTTAAAATTGTAACGTAAGTAAAATAAGGAGTGAATCCCATGCTTTTAATGGAAGGCTCATTATAATTACTTTCAGCGCCTTCCTGTGAGATAAGTAAATTTATTAAAAAAGGACGCAGATAGGCAATCAGGATGCAGGGAGCGGTATGAAGTCCATAAGTTTTCGTGAAGCAATCCAGACAGAAACCAATTGCAAAAGCAAGAAGCATCAATGTTCGCCTGCCCATTTTAAAAGGAAGCCAAAGAATAAATAAAAAATAAATATAAGGAGTAACGAGATGATGCAAAGGTGGAACCTGGTTAAGTATAAAAACCTGTACGAGTATAAAAAGAGAAAACCGGATAATATTTTTTAACACGTCACTCATTGGTTTTTTTTACACTCTTTAAGAGTTGTTGAGGTTCATCTTTTTGAAGATTATTAATAATGTTTGCATACTGCAGATTATAAAAATTGGCGGCAGTTTTTACTTTAATAATATAAGTGCTGCTTGTTTTATCATTTACAACTTCCTGCACTGTGCCAATGAGAAGGCCAAAAGGAAATTTATCAGAATAGCCACTTGTAATTACAGAATCTCCCTTGGCAACTTTTACATCTTTTGTAATATCTTTTAAGAGAACAACATTTGTTTGCAAGCCATCCCAGATAACACTTCCTGTCTCCCCGCTTTTTTTAAGCTTGGCGCTGATATTACTTTGGCGATGGAGTAAGCTCATTACTACAGAATAATTCTTACTTACATCCACTACACTTCCAATAACGGCGTTATTAATATCAGTTACTCCAAGATCTGCACGTACACCCTGTTGCGAACCCCTGTGAAGCTGGATATAATTATTTGTCTGGCTGACAGAATTACCCACCACTTTTGCAGGGAGGTATAAATATTTTCTTAGGTGAAAAAGCGTATCGACCTGTATTGTATCAATGGCAAGTCTACTTACCGTATCAGCCATGTCATAATCCTGCTTTAGTTTATTATACAGGACGGCATTAGCTTTTACAAGAGAGTCATTGGTTTTTTTAAGTTGAAAATAATATTCAACATCATTGTATTGCTGGTTTATTTTGCCGGTAATTTCTCCCGCAGCGGCAGAATAAACCGTATGCTGGTATTTATTGTAATTAAAAAGCATAAACAACGATATGCTCATCAGCAACAAAAAGAAAATGAAATTAAAATAGATGCGGATAAAAAGAAAAATATTGCGCATAAAAGACTTTTCTATCCTGCTTTAGCAGAAAATTTCAAAAGTTTATTTTAAAGATACATTACCTCATAGATTATTAAAAATCCTTTATAAAGATAAATAGCGAAGGTCTATCTCATAACAAAAGGATAGCGGTCGTAATGTTTTAATGCAAGCCCGGTACCTCTCACTACACTTTTCAGTGGATCGTCTGCGACATGAACAGGCAGTTTAATTTTTGCGCCAAGTCTTTTGTCCAATCCCCTGAGCAAAGCGCCACCGCCGGTTAAATATAAGCCACGACGATATATATCCGAAGCAAGCTCAGGTGGTGTTGTTTCCAAAGCTTTTAAAATTCCTTCTTCAATTTTAAATATAGATTTATCCAAAGCTTCAGCGATCTCCTGGTAACTCACCATTATTTGTTTTGGAATGCCCGTTACAAGGTCTCTTCCGTTCACCGGCATATCTTCGGGAGGATTATCAATATCTTTCATTGCGGCCCCAATCTGTATTTTTATTTGCTCTGCAGTACGTTCTCCAATAAGAAGACTATGATAACGGCGAAGTGCTTCCATTATATCACCTGTAAATTCATCCCCGGCTATTCGAATGGATTGATCGCAAACAATACCCGCCAGTGCAATGACAGTGATACCCGTAGTGCCACCCCCAATATCAATAATCATATTCCCTACCGGTTCTTCTACGTCGATACCAATGCCCAAAGCCGCGGCCATTGGTTCATGCAGAAGATATACTTCTTTGGCTCCCGCCTGTTCTGCGCTATCTCTTACCGCACGCTTCTCTACTTCAGTTATGCTGCTCGGAATACAAATCATCATTCGCCAGCTTGGTGGAAACAATGGTTTTTTAGGATAAATCTTTTTGATCATCTCCCTTATCATAAGTTCCGCAGCATTAAAATCTGCTATTACCCCATCTTTTAACGGGCGAACCGTTCTGATACTTTCATGAGTTTTTTCATGCATCATTAATGCCTTCTTGCCTACTGCCAATATATTTTTGGGATTATTGCGATCTAATGCAACAATAGAAGGTTCATTTACAACTACTACATCGTTGTGGATTATCAGAGTATTTGCAGTGCCAAGATCAATGGCTATTTCCTGTGTAAAAAAATTAAAAAGACCCATGTTTTAATTAGATATTGAAAAATTATTAATGCATGCAAAGTTGTAGGAAATAATTTGAATTAACAATTGTAAACCGATTTAGATTTGACAATTTCTAAATTAAAAAAATTTGAAACAATTTCTCTAATAAACGCATAATTGCAGGACTTTATGCGAAATTTAAAACTTTAATGAAAGGATGATTTTATAAACCAAAAACTGCATAACTAAGACGGTGTTTATTAAAAAACTGGAAGCCACGGGGTAATATTTCTTACCTGATAAATTCATATCCTATATCTTTCCTGTAGTAGATACCTTCAAAATGTATTTGATTTAATATTTCTTTTGAAAGCTCAATCGCTTCTGTGAGCGAATCTGCAAGAGAAGAAACTGCGAGTACTCTTCCGCCGTTAGTTGCGACATGCTCTTTTTCCTGTTTTGTTCCGGCATGAAAAACTATTATTCCCCCCTTCGAATCGTGATGTTTTATAGCACCCGGATTTTCCAGGTACCCAAAATCTATTGCAAAGCCTTTTTTATATGACGCCGGATATCCCTCACTTACGGCGACTATGGTTGCAGCCGCTTTTTCATCAATAACAATTTCTTCTGAATGTATTTTTTGTTTTTCTGCCGCTATAAGAAGTTTAAGAAGATCATTTTTAAGACGCAATAAAACTACTTCCGTTTCCGGGTCTCCCATGCGACAATTGTATTCAATTACGAAGGGTTCATCATTAACTTTTATAAGTCCAAAAAATATAAACCCTTTATAGTCTATTTTCTCTTCGCGCAATCCTGCTATTGTTGGTTTAATTACCTGTTCGGTAACCTTATTCATAAAAATTTCTGAAGCAAATGGAACAGGGCTAACAGCTCCCATGCCACCGGTGTTTGGCCCCTTATCTCCTTCCAGTATTTTTTTATAATCTTTTGCTTCGGGCAATAGCAGGTAGTCGTTACCGTCAGTAAGAACAAAAACACTTAATTCTATACCATCCAAAAATTGTTCTACCACTACTTTTCTGCCTGCATCTCCAAATTTTGATTTTTGAATTATAAGTTCATATTCGCTCATAGCCTCTACAGGATGATTACAAATGACCACTCCCTTTCCACCTGCAAGTCCATCAGCTTTTAATACGACAGGCATTTTGTGGTTTTTAATATACTCCAGCCCTTCCTCATAAGAAGCCGCATCAAACTCCCTGTAATAAGCAGTTGGAATATTATGCCGTAGCATAAACGCTTTTGCAAAAGCCTTACTGCCTTCAAGTTGGGCGCCTTTTGCGGAAGGCCCTGTTACAATTATATGGTTAAGCTCTTTATCTTTTTTAAAAAAATCATAGATGCCTTTTACCAATGGCTCTTCAGGACCCACAATAACAAGATCAATGTTTTTGCTAATACATGTTTTTTTTATAGATTCAAAATCGGTTACAGCAATATCAATGTTTTCTCCGTATTGTGCCGTACCGGCATTGCCGGGGGCAATAAACAACTGCGAACACAATTCGCTTTGGCTGATTTTCCAGCAAAAAGTATGAGCTCTTCCATCTGAGCCAAGAATAAGTATTTTCAAAAGAGAAAGATTTTAAAGTAATTCAATTAGAGTGCGCAAGTTATGAATTACAATTTTTAATTCATTGCCGTTTGTAAAGATTTAATGTTATCTCATTTATTTTTTTTGAAATGAATTTTCAATTTAAAATTTATCTGTACTTTACAAAGTATTAAAACTGCCTGTTAATTTTTAAAACTAAAACTATGCAAGACGAGATGATTGCTGCAAATACCGGTGAAATAAAAGGTAAGCATCCCCGTGGATTATATGTATTATTTTTTACAGAAATGTGGGAACGCTTTGGATATTATTTGATGATTGGAATTTTCTTATTGTACTTAACTGACACAACGGGGCACGGCGGTCGCGGATTGGACAATGTGGCTGCAATAAGTATTGTTGGAACTTATGTGGCACTCATTTATTTAACCCCTTTTATAGGGGGCTTAATTGCAGACCGATATCTAGGTTATGTAAAATCAATTTTTCTCGGAGGGGCGTTACTGGCCCTTGGCTATTTTTTAATTGCATTAAATGGCAGTGATGTTGTAATGTACAGCGGATTATTTTGCGCCATAATCGGAAATGGCTTCTTTAAACCAAACATCAGCACTCTATTAGGTAATATTTATAACAGACCCGATCTAAGACCAAAGAAAGATGTGGCTTATAATATATTCTATATGGGCATAAATATCGGCGCTTTTGTTTGCAATTTTGTTGCAGCATTTCTTCGTAATAATTATACATGGGGATGGGCTTTTTCCGCTGCAGGCTTTGGAATGGTATTGGGATTGATCTGGTTTGCATTTGGTTTGAAACATGTAAAACACGCAGATATTATGAAGCCCATACAAAAGGAAGATATGCCCATTTCAAAAATAGGGCTATATGTTTTTTTACCAGCATTAATTGCCGGTGCAATAGGTTGGTTTATCCCCGGAAATATAATGGGCTCCGATTCTAATGATGCTTTCATTTTTGCCTGCGTACCTATAATTATTTTCTACTTCAGTTTATGGTATAATGCAAAAGGATTTGATAAAAAGCGTATCAGCACCTTGCTGATATTATTTGGCGTTTCAATTATTTTTTGGAATATCTATAATCAAAACTCAACTGCGTTAACTATTTGGGCCCAAACTTATACTGACCGGGAAGCCCCTAAAGTTATTCAGCCCGCCTTGAAACCCTTTGGATTTTTAGAAAAAGTAAATACACAACCAACAGAAGTTCCGGTTGTTGATAACCAGTTTCGTGCGCTGGCAGATGCAAAAGGAAATGTGATGACAAAGCAGGGTACTGACTTGTATTTCCAGAATCTGCCCAAAGATAAATATCCAGCGCCAGGCCAGGACTTAAAACTACTATCCACAGAAATATATCAATCCATAAATCCTTTTTGGATAATTGTTTTAACGCCATTAATCGTTGGCTTTTTCGGGTTTCTCAAAGCAAGAGGTAAAGAATTGTCGACACCCAGTAAGTTTGCATGGGGAACTATCATTGCAGGCCTGTCATCATTGGTCATGGTATTTGCCTGCCTGTCAACAAATATATACCAGGACAAAGTTTCAAGTTGGTGGATATTCTCCAGCTATGGAGTTTTTACAATAAGCGAATTATTTGTAAGCCCCGTTGGTTTATCGCTTACATCAAAAGTAGCTCCGCGAAGATTAACCGCTTTAATGATGGGGGGCTGGTTTATAACAACTTCTTTAGGTGGCAAAATATCAGGCATACTCGCAGGTTTCTGGGACAAGTTTGATAATAAAGCTGTATTCTTTTTAATAAGTGTTGTTGCAGCGTTAATTGCAGGTATTCTACTTTTTCCTTTGGCCAAGCGTTTAAATAAAGTTGTTGTTGAAGCTTCGGCTATGGACGATTAAGGTGTTTCTTTTGCAATTTTTTAGATATTCACTTTGCCAGAAGTCGCGGGCGCATCCACAAAAAAAACCCGCAATTTGCAGGCTTAATAATTTAAATTCCAGGGTAGTCGTTTACATTAGGATACTTGGATCAATACGGGCTGTTTTCTCAGAGATCAATGGTTATTTAAAGGTATTGGATAAAAAATAAGAAGTTGACTGATATCAGATTTTAATAATTCTTCAATTGGATATTTGGATAACGGAACTTTTCTAAGGATTTGGATATTTTGATTAATGTTCTTAAACATCAATCAACTTCTGATACAAAGATATATAGCCTCTACTCCTGCGCCAGAGCATTACTGCCCGATTATGCATGTATTGAAATTACGGTGATAATAGTATAAATACGAGTTGGAAAGTTCGCAAATTACGTATGCTTAAAACGCATAATAACATTAATGCTTAAAATGCCTGAGCCCTGTTATCACCATCACCAGGTTATTTGCTTTGCAATACTCAATAGAATCTTTATCTCTTATAGAACCGCCAGGTTGGATAAACGCAGTTACTCCTGCTTCATGTGCAATCTTCACACAATCGTCAAAAGGAAAGAAAGCATCACTCGCAACCACAGAATTTTTCAAATCAAAATTGAATTGGGTGGCTTTTGTAATTGCCTGCCGCAAAGCATCTACCCGGGATGTTTGACCGCAACCTTTTCCGATCAGTTGTTTATCTTTTATTATTGCGATTGCATTACTTTTTAAATGTTTGCACACAAGGTTGGCAAATATTAGATTGTCTTTTTCTTCCGCTGAAGAATTTCTTCCGCCCTCTTCTTTCCATTCGGCAAAATTTCCTTTATCAAAATCCTGTGATAATAACCCGTTCAAAACCGTCTTAGACATTTGTTTTGGTTCAACGATATTTTTTGTTTTTAAAAGAATTCTATTCTTTTTTGATTTAAGAATTTCTAAAGCCTCTTCATTAAATGCCTGCGCTATCAAAACTTCAAAAAATAATGAATTTAAAGTATCAGCTGTTTTCGTGTCAACTTCACCGTTAGTAATTAAAACACCACCAAAAGCGCTTTCAGGATCCCCCGATAATGCTGCATTAAATGCTTCGTTCACATTTTCCCGCCGGGCAATACCACAAACATTCGTATGTTTTATTATGGCAAATGTGATTACATCATTATTTTCTTTTAAAGGGAATTCATTAATAATTTGTATCGCTGAATCTACATCTACCAAATTATTATAGGAAAGTTCTTTGCCATGTAACTGATCAAAAACTTCATCAAGCTTCCCGGCAAAGGAAGCTTGTTGATGCAGGTTTTCTCCGTATCTCAATACCTTTTTCTCAGTAACAAATGGGTTCAAAAAAGATGTTTGATTAAAATAATTTGATATCGCTATATCATAACCTGAACAAACATCAAATGCTTTGGCAGCAAATTTTTTTCTCTCTTCCAAAGAAGTTTCAGCATTGTTTTGTGATAGTAATTTTTGGAGATCATCGTAATTGCTTTTATCAGCTATGACTAAAACATTAGCAAAATTTTTTGCAGCAGCTCTTAACATAGAAGGTCCGCCAACATCGATTTTTTCTATAATTGTTTTTTCATCGGTGGTAGATTTTACCGTTTCTTCAAAAGGATATAAATCAACAATTACCAAATCAATCTCCGGAATATTGTACTCTTTCATTTCCTGCAAATCACTTTCTACACCTCTTCTTCCAAGGATGCCACCAAATACTGATGGATGAAGGGTTTTAACTCTTCCACCCAATATTGAGGGATGGCCGGTAAGTGATTCAACTGCTATGCAGGGAACGCCTGATTCTTCAATAAACTTTTGTGTACCGCCGGTGCTGTAGATGGTAATATTTTTTTCTTTTAAAAGTTGAACGATATTTTCCAATCCATTTTTATAATAAACAGAAATGAGAGCAGATTGTATTTTTTTTTGCATGAGAGGCGGAAAAATTGAGCTTTATAAATCAGTTACAAATGCACCCTGTTCAGGAACGGAGTGAAAGCGCAAATGTAATTCTTCACAATCTTTTTTCCATTTCTCAATTTTCCACAAAGGATTGGAAGCGTCAAAAATATAAACGCCACAGTTAAAAACGGCTGCCAGATTAGGTATAAAGAGCTTAGGATTTTTTGATATTATAATGTAATCAACATTTATCTTTTCCGGCAAAGCGCTATAAACTATTTCCGAGTCTATCATTAGAATCCTCTTTCCAAAAAAGCCAAAGAAATTATTTTGATGAAATAGAGATAAACTATCTGGTTTGTTTTTTGAAAGCAACAAAGAAATACGACCTGGTTTTAAATGAAAATTTTGCAACAATCCATCTGTCGTTAAATCACTGTCTCCGAAAAATTGATATGTATTTCCATTAATAAAATCTATTGCTTTATGGGATGGCACATTATAAACAATTATTTTTTTCTGGTTTAAAAAATGCCATTTATTAAATGCATTGGCTATAGCTAAGAAAAAGGCAAAACATAAAGCCAACCTGAAAGCAAAACGGTTTTTATTGACGAGCCAGTAAAGAAAAAATATTATAATCAGGTAAAGAAAAATTGTATCTGTAACCGAAGTTGAAAGGCCATCCCATAAGGAAAAAGGCAAAGAGTTAATAAACAAAATACTATGATTTAGCAACCATATTAAGGAGTTAATTAATTTGCCGGTAAATGAGGCAACCATAGGTAAGGGCGAAAAAAAGACGAGTGCAAGACAACTCCAAAGGATTAAAGTGGCAAGCGGAATTGCAATCAGGTTCGATGCTAAAAATAATAAAGGAACCTGGTGAAAATAATAAATGCATAAAGGCAATGTAAATATTTGCGCCGACAAAGACACAGAGGCAATCTCCCACACTTTATTCAAAATAGTATTTCTAAAATAGAACCAGTTATAAATATATTTTTGAGTAGTTACGATGCCCAGAACGGCGCAGTATGAAAGCTGAAATCCAACATCCCATAACATAAATGGATTAATGCATAGCAAAAGAAAAGCGGAGGCAGCCATAGAATTGTATATAGATGTTTTCTTGTTAAATGTCATTCCAATGGCAATGAAAGTGAACATAACCGCTGAACGAAGAACAGATGCTGAAGCGCCTGTTACAAAAGAAAATATCCATAGGCCGGCTAACAACAGGATTAAACGAATTACCCTCGAACGTTTTACAAAAGGAATTTTTTCCAGTATCCAAAAAAGCAATATATAAATTAAACCCAGGTGCAATCCTGATATAGCAATGAGATGTACCACTCCTGCATTACTATAAGCCTGTACCAGATCTTTATCAAGATCAACTTTATATCCTATGAGTAACGCTTCTGCAACAGCACTTTCATCTTTACCTGTTATATACTTATGCAGCACATTTACCACATACTGTTGTGTTTTAAAAATTGCCCGCCAATATACATTTGTATAGTTTTCTTTTAATAAAATCCAATCGTTTTTTGTGAGATAACATTGATGAAAAATTTGCTGAAAGGCACAATAACGTTCATAGTTAAACGCGGCAGGATTTCCTGAATTTTTTATCCGCTGCAATTCCTTTTTAATAATAATTCTTTTGCCATAAACGATTTCATTTGAAATTGAATCTTTTGAAAAATAAAGCAATAATTTTCCCGAAGTATTATAAACATTGCCTTGTTTAATAATTGCATCCACAGTTGCAATAGCTTTATAAGATTTATTTTTTTCAACCGGTGGTTCACTTATAGTTGCAATAATATAAGAGCTGCTGTCATATTTTTTACCGTACCAATCCCATTGATGGCGGGCATCTTTATTCCAGGTAAGAAAAAATCCGGCATTTATAATAAAAGCTGTAATAATAATACCATTTACAACCTGTAGCTTAAACCGATATACCAAAGGTAATATCTTGAATATAAGAAAGGCAGAAAGTAAGACAATAGCTGTAGTAAGTATAATATCAATCTCAAGTTTTAAATAATATTCTGCCATAATGCCTGTTATAACGGGCAACAATAAACGCATAAAAGGAGCCTTCTTCCAGATAAATATTTTATAGAACTTTCCCATTTACATGGTTGTTGATTTCGAACAGAAATGAATAGGATGTATTCAGAATAAAAGGAGGGTAACCTTTTAATAAAGGCAATCAATTAGAGTATTTAAAAATACAACATTAAATTAGTTTGCTAAATATTCTTTATATAGAATATCGAAAAGTATTTATTGAGAATGTCATGCGGATGGCACAGATATGTTTAGGGAGAATCAAATCTGAGTATTCAGCCGGTATAGCCGAAATAGTATTTAATCTAAAACTTCATAAGCCATAAAAGACTTTGATTTGTTTTTCATTTTTATATTATCAACAGGGTTACAGTTAAACGACTCTTTTACTTTTGCCCAGGAGTCTTCTGAAATAAGTATCTGACCTGCTTTTGCAGCATCCTGCAAGCGTTGTGCCGTGTTTACTACATCGCCAATAACTGTATAATCCAGCCGGCGTAATTTTGCTGAGCCAATATTTCCTGAAATCATTTCGCCACTATCTATGCCAACAGAAACCATTGGATGAAATGTTGATACTTCTGATTCTTTGCCCGATTCTTCTATATTCTTGCGAACGGCGAGGCTGGCATCAATAGCCCTGTCTAAATGAAAATCTCCTTTAAATACAGCCAAAATTGCATCACCAATAAATTTGTCAACATAACCATCCTGTGTAATAATTTCCTTTACCATAATATCGAAATATTTATTAAGCAGTTTTACTACAACATCGGCAGGTTCTTTCTCAGTGATTGCGGTAAAGCCCGAAATGTCAATAAAAGCAACAGTGGCTTCCACCGTTTCATTGGCCATTAATTGTGTTTCAAATTCCCGACCGTTCATAAAATTCAATACGGTTTTATCAACATACATTTTAAGAATATTATTCTCCTTTATGGCATTAAGCGTTTTATGCATTTGCGTAACATAGTCAAGTGTTTTTTGAATTGTGATGCCGAGATCAAGGAAGTTAACGGGTTTACAAACAAAGTCAAATGCTCCACGGTTCATAGCAGTCCGTATATTTTCCATATCGCCATAGGCAGAAACAATTACTGCCTTTGTAAGAAGGTTTAGTTCATTCAACTTTGTTAATAGAGTAAGGCCGTCCATTTCAGGCATATTGATATCGCTTAATAAAATATCAATCTCGGCATCGTCCTGAAGTTTTTTGAGCGCTTCATTTCCATTTTCAGCAAAAATAAACTGGTAAGTATTTTCCCTTATTTCTTTCCGAAACTTTTGCTTAATAAGCACTTCAAGATCCGCTTCATCATCAGCAACTAAAATCTTTGCCATTAAATTTGGGATTTAATTTTTAGTTTTTCCTTTAATAAAATAAAATCAACGGGTTTGGTAAGAAATTCATCTGCTCCCAGCTTCATCGCCTGTTCATAATTTTCTGTGTCGCCGTATGCTGTTATCATCATTACAACCGGCGGCGGGTTTTCATATTTTTCTTTTATGTGCTTCAATAATTCAAGTCCGCTCATTCCGGGCATATTAATATCGGAAAGTATCAGTACTGCTTCATGGTCCATCCGGGAAAGATAGGTCAGCGCATCTTCTCCTGAAGATGCAAAAGCAAATTGAACTTTCCCATCGCGAATTTCTTTACGAAAACGCTGTTGAAATAAAGTTTCCATATCTTTTTCATCATCTACAACTAAAATTTTCATATTTCTTTTTTATCTTTTAATAAAATTAATAACTAATTTATCGTGGCAAGAGTATTATAAATTCAGTACCCTCGCCTTCCCTGGTTTCTGCTTTCAATTCTCCTCCATGCGCTTTTATAATATCATAACTTAAAGATAAACCTAAACCTGTTCCAACTCCCGCAGGCTTAGTAGTAAAGAAAGGCTGGAATATTTTATCCAATACCTTTTGCGGAATGCCTTCTCCATTATCTTTCACTTTTATTTGAACCCCATCAGTCATTTTTTTGGTACTTACAATAACTGTAGGTTCATAGTCCTGCCCAAGCTGTTTTCTTTTTTCAGTCACTGAATAAAAAGCATTGGTAATTAAATTGAGAATTACTCTTCCTATATCCTGCGGTACAATATTTATTTTACCAAGGCTTTCGTCAAAATCTGTCTGCATGGTTGCATTGAAAGATTTATCCTTCGCTCTCAATCCATGATAGGCCAATCGCAAATATTCGTCCGCCAACTGGTTGATGTTGGTTAGCTCTTTTTGTCCGTTGCTGCTTCTGCTATGTTGCAACATACCTTTTACAATACCGTCGGCACGCTTACCATGAAAATTTATTTTTTCCTGGTTGCTCCTGATATCATCGGTAATTTTTTCAATGGTCAATTTTTCTGAAGGCGGAATATTTATTTTATTTAATTCTTCTTTTAGCTCATCTGTTAATTCAATATTTACTTCAGAAAAGTTATTTACAAAATTTAAGGGATTTTGTATTTCATGAGCTATGCCGGCCGTTAGTTCGCCAAGTGAAGCCATTTTTTCTGATTGAATTAACTGTGACTGGG